>DATFQH010000420.1:0-5121 GCA_035264385.1 Pedobacter sp. | reverse complement strand
GAAGTAGCCGGCACTACTTTAGCCCCAAGCATCTTCATCCTGGCCACATTCGGCGCCTGACGTTTGATATCCACCTCACCCATATACACTACACACTCCAGTCCGCGAAGCGCACAAACAGTTGCAGTAGCTACCCCATGCTGTCCGGCTCCCGTCTCTGCAATGATCCTCTTTTTGCCCAGCCTTTCAGCCAGCAGAATTTGCCCGATGGTATTGTTGATCTTATGTGCACCCGTATGGTTCAGATCCTCGCGTTTCAGGAAAATATTGGCATTGTATTTCTGCGATAACCTTTTGGCCAGATATAAAGGCGAAGGCCTGCCCACATAATCCTTCAGGAGCTGATGAAACTCCTTTTTGAAATCCTCGTCTTCAATAATCTTCAGATAATTCTGTCTCAGCTCTTCTACATTCGGATACAGCATTTCCGGTATATACGCACCTCCAAAATCTCCGTAATAACCTTTTTCGTTTACAAAATAACTCATAATGGTAATCTGTTCTTAAAATCGTTCAATTTATCAATATCCTTCAGGCCCGGCTCCAGCTCAAACCTGCTGTTCACATCTATGGCATAAAGTCTTTCATCATTTATTTTAACTATTTCCGTAATACTTTCCGGCCCGATACCCCCGCTAAGTAAGTAAGGCTTATCCAGTGTATACTTATCCAGCAATTTCCAGTTAAATACCTTACCAGATCCCCCATGATCCGGCGTTTGTGTATCAAACAAAAAATAATCAATAAAATCCACATACATCCCTGGTAAAGAAAAATCAAAATTTTCATCCACCCCAAATGCTTTGATCAATACGGTACCGGCCGGCAGTCGCGGCCTCAGTTCCCTGCAATAATCTGCAGATTCAGCACCATGCAGCTGTACAGCATCCAATCCATAAATAGCAACATGTTTAACCAATTCATCCAGTTCTTCATCCACAAACACCCCCGCTTTTTTTATCGACGGTGGCAGCGTATGCACAAACTCGGCAGAAAGGCCATCCACATAACGTTTAGACTTCCGGTAAAATATAAAACCAAGAAAATCCGGCGCCAAAGCCGCAACCTCTAAAATATTGGCAGGTTCCTTCATTCCGCATATTTTCAGCTTCAGTCTCATTACCTTCCTACCAGCGCGTTAAAACTGTTCAGCGCCTTTTTCTGCATCAGAGATTCCTCTACCTCATAAAAACAATCGGCAAAGGCTCTGCTGTTGTCGATCGTTTGTAAGGCAAGTGCCGCATTGCACAACACCACGTTTTGCTGTGCGTCAGTACCCCTGCCATTCAATACATCTAAAAAGATCTTTGCAGAAGATTCTACCGTGTCACCACCCTTTATAGACTGCTCGTCGATCTGTTCGAAGCCGAGGTCACCTGTAGTAACCAGCGCTTCACCATTTTTACTGAAGGTCTTAAAATCACAAGTCAGTGACACCTCATCGAAACCATCTACCGCATGCAGTATAGTGTAGTTCTTATCTGTATCCTGGTACAAATAAGCATACAAGCGGGCCAGTTCCAGGCTAAATACGCCTACAATCTGGTTTTTCGGCTGCGCCGGATTCACCATTGGCCCCAGCATATTGAAAAAAGTCTTCACCCCCAATTCTTTTCTTATAGGTGCTACCGTTTTCATTGCAGGATTAAACAAAGGCGCATGAATAAAGCAGATACCAGCCGTATCCAGGCTTCGTTTTAAAACATCCTGATCATTGGTAAAAGTATAACCCAGATATTCCATTACGTTAGAAGAGCCGCAACCCGATGAAACGCCATAATTACCATGTTTCGCAACCTTGTTTCCTGTTCCGGCAACAATAAAGGAAGCCAGCGTCGAAATGTTAAAAGTATCCTTACCATCGCCGCCCGTACCGCAAAGATCAACCAGTTCAAAGTCTGAAAAATTCAGCTTCACGCAAAGGTCAAGCATGGCATCCCTGAAACCCTGCAGTTCAGCAACAGTTATATTCCGCATGCCATAAGCAGTAATAAAAGCAGCAATCTGCGAGGCATTAAATTCACCCAGTGCAATTGAGGTGAGGATCCTTTGTGCTTCCTGTCTGCTAAAAGTCTTGTTTTCGAATAAATGGTTTAATATCTTCTTCATATCATTTGCTTCCCTTCGGAAGATTAAATAAGAGCTCATTTAATTGCTGATGCTCCTGATTGCTGTAAACAAAAAAAGGGCTGCCTTTATAGCAACCCTCAAAATATTTTTATATAAAATAAAACGATCAAATACGGGGTTACACTACGCTATCGCGCTGTGCCACCACCAGTTGTTATGTCCGTTTTTCAGTATCATTCTATAGCAAATATGGAATTGTTTTTGCAAAGCAGCAAATGTTTCCTTAAAAAAATTCAATAATTAATTTCTGCGGGCAAAATCTTCAATGTATTTATACAGTTTATTACAGCCAAAGATCATCTGGCTGATCATCCCTACATGCTTTTTGCCTCCGATCACATGCAGTTCCGAACTGGTTTTACCGGCAAGCAACAATTTATTGATCCTTTCCGACTGCATCTGTATAGCCGGATAAGTCTTAGCGCCATAAAAGATCAAATGCGGATTATGCACATTACTCAGATAGTTCATTGGAGAACCCTTTGTCCAGACCGACGGATTATCAGAAAAAGTCCTTAAAAAGTTATAATAGTCTGCGTCCTTTTCAGCCGTACTAAGATATTCATGCATATCCAGTCCAAAGGGATCATTCAGGATCAAACCCCTTAGCGCACGGTTTACACCGGCCGCTTTCAAATATTTTGGATCACTATTGATCAGCTCCGCAAGATGGGCACCCGCTGAATGCCCCATTAAAAAAATCCTGTCAGGATTGCCCCCATAAGCTGCAATATGATCAGCTACCCAACTCACCGCAGCAGCACAGTCGGCTCCCATCTGCTCGTAGTTATCATCCGGCGCCAGTCCATAATTGATCACAGCAGTAACAAATCCTTTACGGGCCAGGTTACGCCCCAGCCACCAGTAAGTTTCTTTTTTGCCGCTACTCCAGGATCCCCCATGGATAAATATAATTACGTCCTGAGCAGTGTCAACATTGGTTTTATGGTAAATGTTCAATTGCCTCCGGACATCGCCCGTTGCAGATGTATAATCAACATCACGTTCCACCCTAACTTTTGCAGATAAAGTTAAAACCTGCCCAAAAAAACCTAAAACCATCAAAACAACCCCGGCAAACTTCATCCTTTGTTAAATATTATTTCTATACAACCGCTAACCTTCTTTGATCAGCGCATTCTTCTCTTTGGTAAAATGATTGAACACCAGCTTGTCAGCCAACCCAGGCAACAGTTTATTGATCCACACGGTCAGTTTACCCTGCGAAGTCATCACCAGTGTCCGCCTCCTTGCAGCGATACCATCGACAATCTGAACAGCTACCGCTTCGGATGTCATCATTTTTCCTTCTTCCATACTCGTTTCACCATGTACTTCACCGTCCTTTGCCAGTGCCGCTACCCGGATATTTGAACTCGTAAAACCCGGACAGGCCACCATCACGTGCACACCACTATGCAGCAGCTCAGTCCGCAGCGACTCCATAAACCCATTCATGGCAAATTTAGAAGCCGAATAACCCGTACGCCCCGGAAGGCCTCTGTAACCTGCAATAGAAGATACGCCAATAACACTGCCTTTGGTTTTCAAAATTTCGGGTAAAGCATACTTTGTGCAATATACCGTACCCCAGAAGTTCACGTCCATCAAATTTTTAAGTACAGAAAGATCCAGCTCATTAAACAACGCACGCATAGAAAGGCCCGCATTATTCACCAGAATGTCGATGCTGCCGAAAGTCATGATCGCCTGTTTAATGATCAGCTTACAATCTTCCTCCTTACTTATATCCGCCTGTACGGCCACAGCCTTTATGCCATATTGACTTTCCAGGTCAGCAGTGATTGTGCATAAGGTAACATATTGCCTCGCAGCAAGTACCAGGTTGGCACCACGTTTTGCAAATTCTTCAGCACAAGCTTTTCCTATACCAGATGATGCACCCGTTATGATGACCACTTTATTCTTAAAATCCATTCGTTATTTAATTAATGAGTTTTCGTAAGGAATCCTGGTCACGATAGACCTGCCAAGCGTAATTTCGTCTGCATACTCAAGTTCACCTCCAAAAGCAATTCCCCTGGCAATGGTAGTGATGGGTATCTGAAAATCCTTCAGGCGCTTGTACAGATAAAATAAGGTCGTATCGCCCTCCATCGTAGCACTCAGGGCCAGTATCACTTCTTTTACCGGAGTTGTTGCCACCCTTTGTACTAAAGAATCTATAAAAAGATCAGATGGCCCGATGCCATCCATTGGTGATATCAGCCCACCTAGCACATGATAAACCCCAAAATATTGTGAAGTATTCTCAACCGCCATTACATCCCTTGTATCTTCCACCACACAGATCACCTCTTTATCACGCTTTGCCGCCGAGCAAATCTCACAGACCTGCTGATCAGAAATATTATGACAAACACTGCAATGTTTGATCTCATTTCTCAGCCTGATGATGGAATTTCCAAAGTGTTCAACCTCTTCCTTATCCTTGTTCAGCAGATGCAATACCAAACGTAATGCTGTCTTCTGACCCACACCAGGCAGTTTAGAGAATTCAGCAACCGCATCTTCAAGAAGTTTAGAAGAAAAGTTCATTTTACAAACTTAGATAAACTTATGTAAGTATCCATGAACACAATTAGATATTAAGGAAACTTAGGAATTTAAAACAGGTTTTTCTTACATTTAGAACCTTAACAAACCTAACTTATGAGTCCGGCTATACTACTTTCTTTTTTAATCGGTTATTTTGTGGTGCTGATCATCATTGCGTTTGCTACTTCAAAAAAATCATCAGACAACGCGACCTTTTTTATAGCAAACAGAAATTCAAAATGGTACCTGGTGGCTTTTGGAATGATTGGAACGGCCCTTTCCGGCGTTACCTTTATCTCCGTACCAGGTGAAGTAGGTGCACCGGCCGGCAACCAGTTCCAGTATTTTCAGTTTATCCTGGGCAATGCGGTCGGCTTCATTATCATTGCCACCGTACTGCTCCCGCTCTATTACCGGATGAACCTAACCTCT
>DATFQH010000419.1:0-7939 GCA_035264385.1 Pedobacter sp. | reverse complement strand
ACCAAACCTGAACCTGACAACACCCGAAGAGCGTAACTTTGGTTTTGCAGAAGTGGCTTTACGGGAAGGGAATATTGGTTATTTGCGCTGGAATGAATGCATTGCAGGTCCAGAGGCATATAAATCGGCGCAGAGCGCATTGATGTTACTTAGGAATACCCGTGCTATCATCATTGATATCAGTGAAAATGGTGGAGGCAATGGAGAAATATCGACCTTCCTTTATCACTACTTATTTAAACCAGATGACAAACGTTTTGAAACCATGCTGATAAAGAAATGCAAGGGAGAACCAGACTGGCATCGCAGTGAGCCGCCTGTTGAGTCTCTGCCCGGTGGGCCGGATTTAGGTGATAAGCCAATTTATATTCTAACCTCAGAGCATACTTTCTCAGCAGCCGAATATTTCGCTTTTATGATGAAAGAGTTGAAACGGGCTACTATCATCGGAAAAAACACCGGCGGAGGGGGCAATCCTGTAAATCTGACCGGTGATGGAAGGTACATCATGTATGTCCCGGTTTGTCAAATTACTACAAAAGAAGGGAAGTCTCTTGAGGGAAAAGGAGTCGCTCCAGACATAGAATTTGTTACCGAAGACTGGCAGAAAGAAATGATGAAAATAGTTAATCCCGACTTGAAGCACTAAACTTTAGGCCATGTATTAAATGGACATATTATCTATGTGCTATTACCTGCTTGCGATGCTTCATTCCCAGTCGATCATGGCGTCAATCACATCTGCAATATCCTTCCCGGATTCGGTCAGGCTGTATTCGATGAGTACCGGGCGTCTATCACAACGTCCACGCCTTTGTTATCTGTCAGATCTAAAATTGCGTCGATATAATTTTCCTTTTCATAGTCAATGGTATGATCCGCTCGAAATCCTTTGAGAATTTGATGGTGCACGGTTCTCGCCGTCGTATAGACGGTCGTGCCCATAGCCTTTGCGATTTGAATGGTCGGTATCAGACGCCGACTGCACCACCATGTATCAAAATCGTTTGATTGTAAGATGTTAGCTCTCCCTAGGTCACTATGAATTGGTGTTTTTTAAAGAATTTTATCTTAAAATAGCTGCTTACCAAAGTGTATTCCTCGTCTGTATGTGACATGATCGATTCAATGTGGTTGCGGAGTTTTTTATACATACTTATATATATATTATTTTAATAGCAACCGCTTTCAAACGCCATAATCTTCGCTTATTCCTGAAAGATATTGTTAATGAAATTCGCCGTCACTATCCGGTATCCGATTCATCTATCAATGAGCTTACCCGGCAATTTATTGAGGCGCACTACTCCAAAAATCATTTGTTGACCCAAACTGGCGAAAAGGACAATTACGTTTACTTCATAGAACGCGGTTGTACACGTACCTTTTTTTTCATAGGTAGTAATGAAGTTACCAACTGGTTCAGTAAAGAAGGAGACATAACGAAGGATATGAAAAGTTCATCATGGAGAGCCCAGATCTGGTTAGGCGCGTAAACTTGGGCTTTATTGCTTCTTACCTGGGCATGACGCAGCAACACCTTAGTAGTTTACGCGCCGGGGAACGATTTTAAGATAGATGAAAATTTATAAGCCCAGGATTTCATACTTTTGTATCTTTATTCATCGCCTATGAAGACCGAAATCCAAAAGTGCCTTGACGGTGAAATTTTCAACACCTCGGATGCTGAAATACAAAAGATCATTCACCGGGCTCGGGGCTTAACTAAAGATTATAAAAATTTAGTAAGTACCGATACTATAAGAAAACAAGAACTGTTGAAGGATCTTCTTGGTAGTATAGGCCGGAACGTTAATATTGACACTCCGTTCTATTGTGATTATGGAAGACATATATCGATTGGTAATAATGTGATTATAAATATCAATTGTACGTTCGTTGATTGCAACACAATTGAAATTGGTAACAACGTAATGATTGCCTCCAATGTACAGATCTATACAGCTACTCATCGTGTAGAGACTTATGAAAGGCTTGTTGAAGACTGGAAGGAAACAGACGAAAGCCCTTATTTCCGTACCTATGCACTTCCTGTCAAAATAGAGGATAATGTGTGGATAGGTGGTGGTGTAATCATTTTACCCGGTGTAACAATTGGCAAAGACGCTGTTATAGGGGCAGGAAGCGTAGTTACCCGTTCCATCCCTGAAAACTCTGTGGCATTTGGTAACCCCTGCAAGGTAATTAGAAAAAACCGCCCAAAATCTGACTAGACTATTAAAAGAAATGAATAAAATTAAAGCCGTAATTTTTGATCTTGATGGTACATTAGGCAATACGCTGCCATTATGCATCTCTGCATTTAGAAAATCTATCGAGCCCCTGATTAATAAAACCCTTTCAGACGAGGAAATTATCGCAACTTTTGGTCCTTCCGAAGAGGGAACGATTATGGCACTGGTACCCGAACATTATGAACAGGGTATTTCCAGTTATTTGGAATTCTACAAGCAGCTACATACCATCTGCCCTGTTCCGTTTGACGGTATTGAAGAACTTTTGATTGCTCTTAAAAATAAATCAGTGAAAATTGCGATGGTAACTGGTAAAGGAAAGCACAGCACTGAGATTTCATTGGAACAATTTGGGATTGCTGAGTACTTTGAAGCAATCGAGACTGGAATTGCTTCCGGGCCACGCAAAGCCGAGGGTATTCAAATAATTTTAGATCAGTTCAGGGATATACAGGAAAATGAAGTGATATACGTCGGTGATGCCCCGAGCGATATAACAGCAAGTAAGAAAGCAGGCGTTCCGGTGGTTGCAGCAGCGTGGGCTGAGACAGCACAGCCTCAGGACTTAAGAGAATTACTTCCGGATATGTTATTTGATAACATCAAAGATTTTAGTGATTGGTTATTGTCAAAGATATGATAGCTGGCCGTATTCGATAATATCGCTTTTTAGAATAAAGTTCAGTAAACTAGGCTTATTTATGCTGGTACGAAGATCTTACAGTAGCTGGAAGGGTGTTTAAATTTCAAGATATGATCGCTATGGTTACTACGGGAAACTACCATGTACAGTCTCCAGCCAATCGATTATTAATTGAATGTGTCTTGAATGGTTTAAAGTAACTTAGTGTTTCCGTAGGTATCGAAAACCATCTGGCGGATTAAAGGTTTATCTTATCAAAGATATTAATACCATGATAGTGAATTACACATCTTCCGGATGGCAAATCATTAGCCAGCGTTCGCATGGCCTGCTGGCCGCACAGATCTGTGCGCACTGGGACAAAAATAACCAGCCCGAGTGCTGGGTAGAAACGCTGATTGCCACTGCCGAACATGATGATGTGTACAATGAACTTGACAATGAGGAACTGATCAATGCCCAGGGTGGCCCAATTGATTTCAAAGAAACCGGATTCAAAAAAATTCTTAGTCAAAAATTGATTGACATGGCCGAGACCAAAAGTGCATATACAGCATTGCTGCTTTCGAGACACATTCAGTTTGTTCATGGGTCAGACCCGAAAGCTACAACATTCATCAAAAAGTTAAAAAAACAAGAAGCAGGCTGGATTAAAACAGCGGCATGCAGCAAGGCAGAAATTACCCGCGGATATGAACTGCTGGAATTTTGCGACGCCTTTTCCCTACTCATCGCCCAGGGACTAATTCAACCCGAACACCGAAAAATCGAAATCAGCAACGGCCCTGACGGGACAGCCTACCAGATGTATGCGAGTGATTCCGGCTTAGTGGTCAGCCCCTGGCCATTTGAAATTCCCTTCTTTACCGTCAGTTACGAATCCCGTAGCTTAGCGCAGCTCAGGTTTGCAAGTAGCTCCGCATTCCGGGACGCATTTAAACAGGCTGAAGTGATCCGACATGAACTCAGGATCATCAGGGAAAATTAAAGTACGGAGATTCCGGCTGCAATTTTTCCATGGCCTTATTGATAATCTTCCATCACAAATTTGTTTTCACCCTGGTTCCCAGAGACGCTCTTCAGGAGCTGTAAAGAATTCACGTCTTAATACTGAGGTCGTTGCTGTAATTGAAAACCTGAATGCTTAAAGCCAACAGAAAGCCGCACAGCACCAATAATTTTAAAGTACGAATAACAACGGACCGTACTGATTCCACTATGACTGATACCAATGTGATCAACACCGGTCCGGCAATCATTACCGAACCACCAACAGCGATCTGCCAGGTGACCTTCTCTTTGAGAAAAACGATGGAAAGCACGATCGCAAGCACAAATGATGGTCTTTGCAAATTTGCCACACGCGGCAGGAGCCATAGACAACGCAATAAAGGAAAACTATCCATGGAAACCAGACTTTGCTTACCGGCAGTATCTTTAAGTTTGAAAGCCCGGTCATTTCCACAGCGTTGCTTATCATGTGTAAACTATTTTTCTGGTAAACTGATGTGTTGGTTTCATTGACATTGGCTATTTTTGCGCTTCGGCCCCAATTGTCAGTGAATCTGCTTTACTGGTATCTTTCACCGTCGCCCTATCAGAACGACCGGATTTTACAGATCCGCTTCCCGGATGGGAATCTGCCGGGCTCTTATGGCCGGAAGTGCAATTTGTCAATAGCACAATTAGTGGAATAAAAATGAGTTTGGTATATTTTTTCATCTGTAAGATTTTATTGTTCGTTTCACACTTGTTGCCACAAGGCAACCGTCGTACCATAAGGATAACATCCGGAGTCGGCATTCTAGAAAAGAAAGGTTGCAAAAGGAAGCCTGTGGTCTTCCTTTTGCAGTTATCGACTGTTTGCACCAAACCGGGTTACTGACTGCCTTTTTTACTATCTTCGTGTGTGCTTTGCTGCCTTGAACTTCCGATCCCTGTCGAAAGGCTTTGTACGTGTTTCTCGTGGCTGCGCAAGGTAGGTAAGTGCCTTAATGCGTATGCCTTGATTTCCGGATCCGAAGAGGTCGCGCCCCGCTCGAATAAAGCGATTGCATTTTTATGGTCGGTCACCATCATTTGCATGTAAGCGGTGTCAAACTGGCTTCCACTAAGACCCTCCAGTTGCTGAATGGCAGAACTGACATCCCTTGGGGTAACCATCTTCAAAGAATCATTTCCTTTGGCCATATAGGTTGACCCGCCAGTTGCACTTGCCTGAGCATTTCCCTGTTTATTTTGAGCTGTATTTCCGGAAGTGGCTGTATTGCCCATTCCAGCGGCATTTGTTGTTGATCGGCTGCCCGTATTATTAGTGGCTCCACTCGCGTTGGAAGTGTTTCGGTTAGCGGTGCTGGTTGTTGTTCCGCTGGTATCACTGATGGTTCCGGTTGATATTGCGCCATTATTACCACTTCTGTTGGTTGTGTTTTCTATTCCGGTATTAGCATTGGTGCCACTTTTGATATTGGTGGTAGCGCCACTGGTTGTGTTCCCGGTAGTGTTAGTTGTGGAACCATTGATTCCTGCATTAGCTGAGCTTCCGTTTATATTTCCTGCTGGATTAGACCCGGTTGTGCTGCCATTGTTGCTGGATAAGGATGAAGACATAATTTCACTATGCTTTGGCAAGGTGATGCTTTTGGATTTTGCCAAAGCGGCCAGTTCAGTATTGGCTTTCTCATGGTCTTCGACCATCATGGCGCCAAAGTCCTTTACTTTTTTATCCTGGGCCTTCTGCTTGGCGATCTTCCCGGTTGCCACTTCTTTCATGCCGCAAAGTGCAGCTTGATTAATAAATTGTTCTGCCGATAGAGACAAAGGCTGGTTTTGTGTCGTTGATTGAGCGGTTGCCGTGCCCGCAAACAGTATAACGACCACACAATTGATCAAATTTTTCATAAGATTAGATTTTGATGAATGGATTACAATTCAGTTTCCTAACCAATAACTTTCAGGCCGTAGAAAAGTTCAAAAGGAAAACACCTGTTTATCAAATAAAAGATGTGATTTTAACGGGCGAAATGTCGGTATTTATACGCCGCTAGTATGGTCTTGTGGCACATAGTTGGCAATCAGGATAAAGGCTACCTGAGCGCCATAGAACATAATAAGTCGACTGAAGACTTCGCAATATGACACTGAGCAATTCCAAGTTCACAGTTAATTGTCAAGCTTTGCGCACCTGTATCATCTTGCCTGGGTCTGAAAAAGAAAAAAAGCAGATGGGCTGTTCAAGAATTTACGTGTTCAAATTCACCCACCCTGCTCTTTAATCTATCCTAAATATAAAGAACGAAAAGGAGTATGTGCGTTAACCAAAACAATAAACGAACAACCAAAAGTTGTGAAGCCTAGTTATCTGCGCCAAAACTATCCGGTGTAGCAAGGTCTATTGGCATGGATTTCTCAAATGAGGCATTTATTCAAAACAAAACAGTTAAGCCGCAGCAATGTTAATCAGTCAATGGCATCGTCAAAAAAATCAATTTATAGCGCCCTGGGCGCAAACCTTTTAATTGCCCTCACGAAGTTCATAGCCGGGTACATCAGTAACAGTGCTTCCATGATAGCAGAAGGCATTCATTCGCTGGTAGACACCACCAACCAGCTATTGCTCTTGCTGGGGATTCGCAGAAGCAAAAGAGCGCCTGATGCCGCGCATCCTTTCGGATATGGAAAAGAACTTTACTTCTGGTCCTTCATCGTTTCGATCCTTATTTTTGGCCTGGGGGGAGGAATCTCCATTTACCAGGGCATCATCCATATGGCCAATCCCGAACCGCTAGGCGATCCAACGATCAGCTACCTTGTGCTGGCCATCTCCGTACTTTTTGAAGGCGCATCACTGGTCGTCGCCGCTAAAGCCTTTAACTTCACCAGGGGCGAAATGGGCTGGTGGGAAGCCGTAGTTAAAAGCAAAGATCCTTCCACCTTTCTCGTCCTGTTCGAAGATGCAGCCGCAGTAACCGGATTACTTATTGTGGCTAGCTGCATCTTTTTGGCTCACAAGCTAAACCTGCCAATACTCGACGGCCTTGCTTCGCTATTGGTCGGACTGTTGCTTGTGGTCGTGTCTGCGTTACTTGCCCGCGAAAGTCGCAGTCTTTTAATGGGAGAAGGCATCGCCCCGGAAACAAAAAACAGCATCGTTCACATTGCCGGTCAGCACACTTCCGTAGAGCAGGTAAAACAAATTCTATCCACATACCAGTCTCCAGATGAAGTGATCCTGATGCTTATTCTGGTGTTCAGGGAACAACTCACCACCGCTCAGATCAACACGGCTATCGACGAAATACGAGAAAGAATCCGAGAACAGTTCCCCCTTGTGAAATTCATCATCATACAACCTGCAACCCTTTGATCAAGCCCGGTTCGGAAATAGCCAAAATTTTTGCATCTCCAAAAATCATCAACCTGACGCCAAACAATAATAAACTGTTGATGTTGCCATAAGTAGAACTTATATATCATGTTATGCTGGTTACTGCGAAGAAATTATTTGGATTTTCACTATCTGCAACTGATGGCGAGATCGGAAAAGTAAAAGATGTGTATTTTGACGACCACACGTGGGTAATCAGGTACGTGGTTGTGGAAACCGGAAACTGGTTGTTGACCAGTTCTGTACTGATTGCTCCAAGGGCCGTAACCACCCTACCTGACATGGACTCAAAAACAATTCCGGTAGCGCTGACCAAGGACCAGGTTAAACACAGTCCTCCAATCGACACTGACCTTCCTGTCTCCAGACAGCAGGAATTGAGCTTGTTTGATTACTACGCCTGGCCTGCATATGGCAGCATCGCCACCGTTTATCCAACCATCGGTATGATGGAAGAAGCCTCCAGACTTGAGCATAAAGAAGCGGATGAAGAAAAATATGATCCGCACCTGCGAAGTTTCAAACATGTATCGCGGTACGAAGTCTACAATACGGAAGGACTGGTGGGATCCGTAGAAGATTTGCTGATAGACCTAAGTAACTGGCGAATCCTGAATCTGGTTCTTCAAACTACGAAAGAGGAAATGGGGAACA
>DATFQH010000418.1:0-24004 GCA_035264385.1 Pedobacter sp. | reverse complement strand
ACCCCTTATTAATCACAATCTCTTTAAGCTCCGACGAAACCTGCTCCAACTTCATTATACCCATCGACGCACTCGCCTTTAATTCAAGGGGTTTATAGCCCAAATAAACGATCACTATAACCGCATCCTCAGGCAAACCCTTCAGAAAAAACTCACCATCCCTATCAGTTACAGCACCTATGCTACCCCCTTTCACCTTCACCGAAGCCCCGGGTAATGGCTCTCCCTGCTCATCCACTACCTTTCCCCTCACATCTATCGCCGAAAAGAAATCCATGATCTTAGCCACCACAGACATATCCTTTTTGGTGATCACTACCGATTTGTTCTCGTTTATTTTATATTGAAGCGGCTGATCTGCAAATACCTGTTCCAGTACTTCAGCCAGTTCTGCATTTTTAACTGCTATGTTTACCTTCTTCGCATTCTTCAGGATGCTGTTGTTAAATATAAAGTCGTATCCTGTTTGTATCCTGATCTGATCTAAAACCTCTGTCAGCACAACATTCTTTTTAGACAGCGTAATGCGCTGCGCAAAAGAACTTGCACTTACATGCAGCATGGTTATGATTAACAGCAACGTGGTTAGCTTCATAATCAGTAAAATTTGCTTAGTACAGCCATGGGCCGGCACTAATTTTCTAATGTAAAAATTGTACATTTATATCGCTTGGTTTGTTAGCGGTTGCCTTGCATTGTCGAGATGGTTCAGGCAATTCGCGGTTTAGTAATGGTTGATTCAATTGGTATATTTCAAACTCAGCATTAGCCATTTCGGGTCCAACCGGGATGGCTTTTTAAGCTCTATGGGGTTACAATCACCCTCCTTCCCTCAATCTTAAAGTGTACACTTTCAGCCTGTTCCAGCAACTGAATCACTTCACTTATGTTTTTATTCCTCGAAATTTTAGCGGTATATAGCTCATTGGCTACATCACCCTTATACACCACATCTATATTGTACCACCTACTTAGCTTTCGCATAATATCCTGCAAAGGCTCACCGTTAAATACAAAATCACCATTCTTCCACGCCACCACTTCCTCTACATTGGCAGGTTGGACTTTAATTGCACCATCATATAGCAGCGACTGCTGGCTAGGTTTCAGTACCTCCTTATGGCCATTAACAGACACCCGCACAGATCCTTCTACCAGCGTAGTCCTGGTCCCGGCTTCATCCGCATAACTGTTAATATTAAAATGCGTACCCAATACCTCCACCGTTTGCTGATCCGTCTGCACGATAAAAGGATGCGCCTTGTCTTTAGCCACTTCAAAATACCCCTCTCCACTCAACAATATTTTGCGCTCTCTTCCAGAAAACTGTGCCGGAAACTTAATACTTGAAGCAGCGTTCAGCCAAACTTTAGTTCCATCAGGTAAGGTAAACTGATAAGTACCTCCCCTCGGCGTACTGGCAACGAGCAGTTCGCCTCCCTTTCCAGATCCGTTACGTTCGTTGTCGCGCACAGTGCCGGATCCTTCAGGAGACGAACCATCATTATAAATAAGTTTGTCATCGGCTATCCTCACTCCCGTTTTCGCATCACTCAGCTGTATGGTCTTTCCGTTGGCCAGTTTTATCGTCGCTATGTTTTTACCCGGCGCTATGTCATGGCTCACCATATCATGCTTCACCTGCTCCAATACATCACGGTTGCTATAGTTATAGAAATAGATTCCAAATACAATGGTTGCTACCGCAGCCGCTGCAACCGCAATCCTCGGCCACAATCTGATCTTTTTGCTGCTGTTAATTTGCGCACTCAGCTGAACATAAACTTCATCCGCCATTTGCTGTAAGCTCAGCTCAGTAAACACAGCATCAGGGGCATTCAATTCCTCACGAATCAAGGTCGCCAGGAACGCCTCATCTGCAGTCTGAAAAAGTTGAACGAGCTGGTTCACCTCATCAGCACTGCACCTGTTTTCAAGGTACTTTTTAAATAAATCTTGTATCTGCTGTGTTTCCAAAATCGTCCCTTTTTATACCTATTACGTACGAGACCGGAAATACATATGCTCCAGTATTAACTTTTTTTAAAATTTATGTTAATTGTGATTTTTTAAACTACAACAAACTTTATTTCCCTTAAGTTCTGCATCCTTTTTCCCTGCAGGCTCGTCTTAGCTCAAGACATTGTGCATCGGATCGATTATTCTTTGGACCTCGATTAGCAGGCTGATGTTTTGTTTATTAATTTCGACGAAATGAATATGATTAAAGCTCTTTTTATATGGATTGGTTTGTGTGCCTTAAGTGCTCGGGCTCAGCAAAATGAATCAATACTCCTGGACGGCTTGAACCACAGAATTACGGAGGTAAAGTCATTCGACAGTACTGATACCTCTGAATTTGGCATATTAGGGAATCAGATTTCGGGGTTTAAAGTGATCGGTCTGGGAGAGGCTACTCATGGCACAAGAGAGTTTTATCAGTATAAGGCTAAGCTCATCAAATACCTGGTCGAACATCAGGGGCTGAGGGTGCTCGTATTCGAATCGGATATGGTGGGTATGGAAAGCATCAATGATTATGTGCTGAATAAGGACGGCCTGACTTTAGAAAAAGCCATGAGTAATTATGGACTTTTTGGTATCTACAGGACACGCGAGGTAGCCGATTTGATTCAATGGATTAAAAGGTTTAATATGAAACAACCAGTTCAGGATAAAGTAATGATCGCTGGTATGGACGCGAATATGCCTTATCACATTGCCTCCAAAATACTGCAAAGTAAGTCGTTGTTCCCTTACCTGGATGACCGGCTCAAAAAAGATCTGGCCGAGATCAGGTCAATGCCCGAGCGCAGGAATTTTGGACAGGCAAGGAAAAAGTATCTCCTTGATGTTGCAGACAAGCTGGGTAGTATTGTTCAGGATAAACTCAATCCGGATTCGCTGGAGATCTATTCCCATTACATACAGCTGCTTATCCAGTCGTTGCGCATGATCAATCTGGATGACATCCAATTGAACACTGTGCGTGATGCGCACATGGCAGAGAATATATTATGGCTTTTACAGAAAACAACCGATAAGCAGACGCTGGCGATATGGGGGCACAACGGACACATTTGCGCAGACAAGTGGCGGGGTTATCAGTCGACAGGAATGCATCTCCGCAGCAAGCTAAAAGGCCGGTATTACGCCTTGGGCCTTGCAGTGGGAGAGGGTTACGCCAGGCTATGGGATTCCCGTAACGGCATACCGTTTCATAAGGCCCCATTACCGGCTATTCAAAATACCGGCCAGTTTGAGTTTGTACTTAAGCAATTAAAATATCCAAATTTCTTTTTGCCTATAGGCTCTGGAATTGAGGATAAGACGCTGAGAACTTATCTTTCAAAGCCACTTTTAACCAGAGTACTCGGCGCCCAGGTTGTTCGTTCCGAGCAAGATATATTGCTGCCGATCAGAGTGGACAGGGCGTATAATGGTATCGTATTTTTCAGGGAAACTACCAATGCCGCCGAAATAGTTTTTTAAATCAATGCCCACCGTTATAGTTCCTTCAGCACCCATTCCAATTCCAGATCCTTCCCTGCTAAATAATCCTCCATGGTATATACAATTGGCACATCAGGCATTATCCCCCGTCCGTTGATATCAGAAATATCACCAAAGTAAGCGGGCACGATTCCGTAAGAAAGCATAAGCTTACTGGCGGGAAGTATTTTATCTTTAACTATTCCTGCAGTCCAGATATTTTTGCTGCCGCCTGTTTCTTCTCCGACAAATACCACGTTCTTCAGATTTCGCATATTGGCCGCCAGCAAACTGGTCGCCGAAAAGCTACCGCCATTGATCAGCACATAGATTTTACCTTTAAATATGCTGGTATCTGGTGTTACAATTGGAAATTGAAATTTAGCCACCCCATTTATCCAGTCACGTATCCTGGGGTTTCCGTAAAGTAACTTTTGTTGCTTTAATTCAGAGGGAAGCTTGTAGAAATAGGTCGGGGTATCAATAAAGTGGCTGTATACACTTGCGGCCCAGCCTGTTTCTCCGCCCGTGTTGCCACGGAGATCTAAGATAAGCGTCTTTATTTTTTTCTTTTGGATGTCCGCAAAAATGCCATGATACCCAATATAGTTAGGGCCATTAACGAAACTCCTGATTTTGAGGTACGCAACATTACTGTCAGGAGTTAATAATCTGTACTCCGTATTCGGCGGCGGAGCCACACCACTACTATCATAACCTGGTTTCTCATAGGGATTCAGTACAATTTGCCGGGTGCTGCTCCCGGAACGGAGCTCAAAGTTCAGCGGTTGCTTAGCCGGATATAAAAAACGGTAGCGCTCCGCAAATTGCCCCACATTCATCAGGAAGTGTTTGAAGGTAGTATTAAAACCGTCTGAGGTAATATAATGGCTTAAACTATCTATTATTTTTGCTGAAGGCACACCATTAATGCTTAAAATCTCTGAGCCAGCAGCTATTGTGCTATCTGCCCAGAGATTTTTACTAATAAAGAGTCTGTCTGCAATCACTCTGTACTCAAACTGATAAATCGGGTGCTGGGTAATCGGGGTTTTTAAAAAGAGGACATCTTTTGCGGTAAGCTTGGCGTATTCAATTTTAACCGTCAAATGTCCATCACCTATATAACTGATCACACTAAGCAATTTAACATACAAGCTTATGCTGGTAAGCGGCTCATTAATGGTATTCCTTAAACTATCGAATTTATATTCAAGCTGTTTTTTCGTGATGTACAGATAAAGATTCGGGTTTTCCTTCTCTAAAGTTCTTTGTACCTCATAAACATCTTTTCTCAGATCAGCGGGAGTATGCAGCTTTACAGAAATCTCATTAAGATATTGAGCCTTCCCCAAGGAAGCGGAAAGAACAAGGCAAACGATAGTCAGAAGATACTTCATGAATGAGAACAGAATTTATCAAAAGTAATACTTAAAGCGGGATTATTTCAAAATCATTGACCCCATTGACCCCTAATTTCCCAATCAATAATTGGGAAATTAAAATTCCTTATTTAATCCGGTACTTTATCATCCAGCTGCCTTTCAATCACAGCCCTCAATTCTTCCTTATCTGGCAAGTACAACTGATACTTACTGACAAACAACTGAGAACTTATATTATGCATGGCGTATTTGACAAGCAGATCATCTTTTTGTTTAGCCAGTACGATGCCGATAGGTGGATTATCACCCTCCGTATTTTCTTCATGTTCAAAATACCCGAGGTACATATTCATTTGGCCGATATCCTCATAACCTACCTTTTCTTTCTTTAAATCTATTAAGACAAAACATTTTAATATCCTGTGATAAAAAACAAGATCAACATAATGATGCCTGTTGTCCAGTGTGATCCGGTATTGTCTTCCTACGAAAGCGAACCCTTTACCAAGTTCCAGCAGAAAATGCTGCAAATGTTCAATGATGCGTTTCTCCAGTTCCGACTCGGTATAATTATGAGGTTCAGGTATCTTCAGAAAATCCAGCACATACGGATCTCGAATGATATCCAATGGATGAGTCATAGCCTGACCTTTCTTAGCAAGAGCTAATATCTGATCCTTGTCTTTGGAAGCGGCTAATCTGAGGAACAAAGAAGCCTTCTTTTGGCGCTTTAATTCTGGAATAGACCACCTTTCGAAAATAGATTGTTGTTCATAGAAGTGACGTTCCAACTTATTTTCAATTTTCAAAAGTTCAACATAATGTGACCAACTCAATAGGTGAGAAGGCTTCTCACCTATTGGATACTCCAAATACAATAATCTCATGTAAATCAGATTACTTCTGCTAAACCCTTTCCCGTGAAGAACGCTTAGATCGCTGGACAAATTGTTAATCAAAAATTTACCATAGGTTGCGCGTTCGGCACCACCTTGTTCAAACTCAACAATATGTTGTCCGATTTGCCAATAAGCCTCCATCAAGCTTGCATTTACAGCCTGAACAGCTTTAAAATGTCCTTGACTATACGTTGACGAAATGGTTTCTAAAAGTTTCTTGTAATTGCCAGATAATTCAGTCATTATTTCAAATAAGTTTGTGTGCCAAGGTCATTAAAATTCAACACCCAAACCTATTTGTACCATTAAATTATTTCGGCCCATCTGACCATTTGCTAAATGAACAGAAAAAACCTTATTCCATAATTTTCTCTGCAAGCTTTGCCGCAAAATCATCCATATTAACCGTTCCGGTATTGCTCAGTATAATAATCGTCGAGCCATCCTCCAGGATATGAAAAAGCATTCCATTGGAGAACTTCAAAATATCATCGGAAGTAGCATACATCGCCCCCGATGCATACCAGTTTTCCATATAAACCGGAAGATCATTCACCAGTTTTTTGATATCATCCCTATAAAAATAAGTATTTGCCAGGCCACTGACAATCCTGTCCTGAGCCAGCATTCCGGAATTATGCATAGCTAAAGGCAACAGAATCTTTTCCTTTAATACTTCCTCAAAACTTTTCCCGCTCAGCTTTTCAACGATCTTTCCCAGAATAATAAAGTCCGCATTTTTATAGTCGAACTCCTTACCCGGCTCTCTTGCCAGTTCCATACTGCAAAATTTTTCCAGCATCTGGTCCGTCGTATTCGGCAGCTGATACTGCGGCAAACCATTCTTTAATACACCCTCCAGCGATGAACCATTCTCATCCATATTGCGCAGTTAAGAAGCTGCCTTACTGTTACTTTACTTCCGCCATTACCTTTATATTCTGGCAGATAGGTAATGATCGGCTTTTCCAGATCTATTTTACCCTGCTCCACCAGCTGCAAAACGAGTACGGATGTAAAAGCCTTGGTGATGGATGCAATCTTATACCTGGTCTCCGGCTTGTTCTGTACACTTAAGGAAAAATCTGCCAGGCCAAAACTTTTCTTATAAACCGCACCAGATTTCCTGGCAATGAGTATAGTCCCATGAAAATTGTTCTTTTTTACATACGCACTAATAAAAGCCGCTGTCTGATCAGATTGTGCCGATGCAGCTGTCAATGTAAAAAGAAGTAAAATGGTCAATAATTTTCTCATGTTGCAACCATAAGTGTTTGTATAATAGGACGTAACAAACGAACCGATAGTTGCATACCCGTACAACTTTTACCCACAATGGCAAGAGTTATCCAAATATCCTGATGCTGGAACTCTAACATAAAACATCCCCCGTCGTCAGCCTTGTGCCACAATTTTTCAGTTGTAGAACATTATGGATAGTTTACCTGTAGTTTTGATCATTAACCCGATACTAATGGATTTACAACTTCTTAATAAAACAGCATTTATAAGCGGTTCGACCGCAGGAATTGGTTTTGCAATTGCCCACAGTTTACTGCAGGAAGGCGCTAAAGTGATCATCAACGGCAGAACTGAAGATGGTGTTGCCGCAGCCGTTCAAGAGCTAAAGCAACTGGTCAGCGGAGCAGATGTTTCAGGCCTGGCAGCCGACTTTTCAAAAGCAGCAGAGGTCAGTGCATTGATCGATCAACTGCCGGATGTCGACATTCTGGTCAACAATGCGGGGATCTTTGAGCCCAAGCCTTTTGAAGAAATCCCCGACGAAGATTGGTTTCGCTTTTTTGAAGTCAATGTAATGAGTGGGATCAGGCTATCCAGAAGTATCTTCCCGAAGATGCTGGCAAAAAACTGGGGTCGTATCATCTTTATTTCCAGCGAATCTGCGGTATTTATCCCCGATGAAATGATACATTACGGTATGACCAAAACTGCACAACTGGCTATCAGCAGAGGACTTGCAGAATTGAGTAAAGGCACCGGAGTTACTGTAAACTCCATCTTGCCCGGCCCCACAAAGTCTAAAGGCGTTGTTACATTTATCGAGGATCTGGCCCGAGCAGGCAATATTTCAACAGATGAAGTCGAGACCGATTTCTTCAAGAATCTAAGACCCACATCACTATTGCAACGCTTCGCCTCGGTCGAAGAGATCGCAAATACAGTAACCTATTATGTAAGCCCCCTTGCCTCGGCAACAAACGGTGCGGCAATAAGAGTAGAAGGCGGGCTGGTTAGGTCAATTTTATAAAAGTAAAATCATAACACTGTCGCAGACAGTTCAAAAGACTAATCAGCAAATTCTTTTTCGACGATTTGCTGATTAGTCTTCACTACTACAAGATCAACAATTCCCGGATTTATACCCCCTTCAGCAGAGCCATCTCCGCGGGTGCTCCATTCAGTGCCATCCTTAAAAGTGATCACAGTATCCGGTGCATTCACGATATCACCATTCGGAGCCTTAGATTTCAGCACCCTGGTTACCCCCGACACTTCCTCATAATTATACGTTTTGGTACCGAACCCCATGAAGCCATTTAGTTTAATGGATTGCGCTCCGAATGAGGAAAACAGATCCAATACCAATACACTCAGAGGAATCACCAGAATAGCGACGAAGCGGAGCACATACCCCATCGCCAGCTCATAGTTGAATTTATATTTAAGATTGTAGTAAGCCATAAATTCACCCCACTTGTCTTTTAAATGGCGTTTACCCAGCGCAGAGGCCAACACTGCCGCGACCAGCATACCATCAAAAAAAGCCGGGAGCAACAGGAACGCTATATCCGGCCTTATTAATATTCCCGCATCTTCAACGTTTCCGATTCTAAAATCTGAAATTACCCTAAGCAACTGGTAGAAGAAGTAAATCAGCACAACCGTGAGCAGCACAGTCAACCCTATAAACCTGAGATCAAACCCCAGGTATTCCATTCTTAACTGTGCATAAGTTTTGTTAGTAAAATACTTCGATTTGGAAACAGGCATAATCTTGCCAAATAGCCTATATAGCCCGAGAGACGCTGCAACTGTGAGCACGGAAAAGAGATAGTTTTGCATTTTTTAGATTTTCCCCAAGTATACTAACTTTATGGAATATTCAGAAAACGACACAGAAAACCAGGTGAACTCAGACATAAAAATCGAATAATTTAAAACCAGCTTACCTCATAAGTGTTAGAAATGATACAACTACTATCACACTACCATGAGAAAATATCTGATCTTCTGCACATTTCTTGCCTACGCAACTGCGCTAACCTCTTGTATGAACGGTGGCAAAGGTGAGCGCCAGGTTACACCTGCAATTGATTCCATCAGCGACACCCTGGCAAACCGGAATGCGGCCTTACCAGATGAAGGGAAACTGACTAAGGAGGAACAAACATTTGTTTACGCCGCAGCAACCGGAGGCTTAATGGAGATTGAAGCAGGTAAGGTTGCTGCTGCTAAATCAAAAAATGCAGAGATCAAAAAATTCGCAGACCAAATGGTAACCGATCATGGCAAGGCGGCAGCTGAGTTAACCGCAATTTCAAAAAAGCTCGGTCTGGAAGCGATCGATACCCTAAGCAGAGAACAAACTGCGCACCTTAGAGAACTCCGTGCATTAAACGACCTGGCTTTCGATAAGCAATACATGACCATGATGATCGAAGATCACGCCAAAACAGTCAGACTCTTTGATGATGGAACCCGCCTGCCAAACACTGAGTTAAAAGCATTCGCAGCCAAAACAATCCCTGTCATCAGGCATCACCGCGTAATGGCAATAGAACTCGGCAAAAAGTTAAACCTGAAGAATGTCAATACTGGTGATGATCTCGCTGGTGAAAGCCCGGCGCCCGGACACACCAATTAAATTGGCATGAAGATATTGGTACCTAGAACAACTACACAGCCCAACGCTGTCTGTACTAGTCCTGATCCGGATCCGTACCCCAGCCGTCAAATTCGCAATCGAATTCATAACCCAATTCACACATCTCCTTAGTCCAGGAAACAATCAGATCTTCGTCCATAAGCATTTTGATCGTCCAACCTGTGATTACAAACGAGTTAGAATCCCCCTCAGACAAGCCATACTCAACAGAATAATCCAGTTTTTCCAGCGCAGCAGCCAATGAAGCGGCTTTATCTTCAACATTCGTATAAAAAAAGTATTCCAGTTTTAACGCTTTATCTGCCGAAACATCATGCGTTCGCAATTGCTCAATCACCTGAGGTGTCATCTGCATCTGTCTGCTGCGATTTTCGATGAACGAATCCTCGCTTATAAATTGTCCTTTATTAGATTTTGGTTTGAGAAAGTCAAAAAGCCCCATTGTGATTATTATATTCGGCTAAGCTACGAATAGTTTTAAAAACCTCAGTTATCCGATCCAAATCTCGCACTTTCTACAATGATCGTGCAGGCCCAGGAAATCGACACATTAATTGACGTCGGAGGCTACAAGCTTCACTTTCATGTCATAAAAGGAAAAGGCACACCCATCCTATTCGAATCAGGCGGCGGTGATGATGCAAGCATTTGGAATGCTTTGCTCCCCAACATCCATAAAAAGCTCGGGGCAACACTCATTACGTACGATCGTGCCGGATTCGGAAAAAGCACCATAGACACATCCGGATTAATCATATTGACAGAAGTATCACAGTAATCGGTTCCGACCATCCCCCATACCAGGGTACCGACAGTCTAAGATGGAAAAATTGCCTCAAATCCTTTGGCCTGGAAAAGTCCAACCGGAAATATATTATGGCCAAAAAATCAAGCCATTATGTCTTTTTAAAAGATCCCGAACTGGTCGTTAAAGAAATTTTTACGTTATATCATAAAGTCCATTAGTACCAACCACTATCTTCGGCAACTTCCTAACTCCTACATTTCTGCAGCTTTAGAATTGAGCCTCCTGAAATATGGAGCATCGGCCAAATATTTAAGAATAGATTCAGGATCTTTATCAGCAACTTCATTCACCGTAAAAGGCTGGAGATGTCCTAATTTTAACAGCGATCCACACCCTGCGTCTTTGAACAATTTGCTTAGCTGCTCATTCTTGTCAATATGGTAAGCGTTGAAATCCGGCAGTTTATCAATTTCGAGGTACTTTTTATCTACAACCTCAATATTCAGCAATCTGCCTAGCTTTTCACCCTCAGGCGTATTGTTATTGGTCAAAAACAGGAATGTATGAATCACCAGTTTATTTTCATGGAGCTTCACGATAAAATATCCAACCTTCTGATCGGAAACCAGGTAGTCTACCTGGCATTTATTTCCACACCAGGTATAAGCTATGCGTTGTTGTATAAAAGTATACAACAGGATTTCATGCATAATACCCGGAGTGATATTGATCCTTTCGTTCAACCGTTGCAGGGCGTGTTTGCTGATATATAAATCCAGCGGAATGTCGAGCCCGGAAACTTTAAAACCCAATGCCGAAGGCTTCACCTTAAAGTTTTCCCACTTGAAATCTTTGTTTACCCAGCCCAGCCTGATGGCGTCACGAGGTCCCTGCGTTGTGCTCACTTTCTCTTTTTCAGGTTTATAAGTATGGATGATAATGTCATTTGTTGGATTAAAGGGTGAAAAATAGGGAGTCATCTCCAAATCTCCCCTGTAAATCCTGTCATTATAATCACTTAGAAAACGGCAGGTATCTACAACAAGATCAATCAGTAAGTCCTGAACATGTAAATGAACTTTTCCATTTGTCTTATAGGGTTCCATTTGCTTTTTGACTTCAGCAAGTCTCGGATCATTATCTACTTTCAACTCACTAACGCAATCTATCAGCGTCTGAGCCTCAGATAAATACCAGGTCAGCGGAATTTTGTTGCCATTGGGAAAGGGCACTTCCAGATCATCCATCAGCTGATGCAGTAATTTATGGAATTGAACCGTTAATGTTTTTGAAAGTTCTGAGCCGGGCGCTGCTTTAGCCTTCAGGCTTGGATACCGCAAATCGTGTAGCTTGTCAATAAAAATCGGAGGAAATTTATCCAGTAAGCCTGTTCCGCCAATCAGCTTTATGATCTCCCTGGTCCGGTATATAAAGCGCTCCTTCATAGCCTTGCGCTGTAGTTCTAAATGCGCGGCGGTCTTAACCGCGGCAATTTTCTTTTTCTTCCTGTCCATAATAAGCTAGTTGTTATGAGCAAAAGTATGTAAGTTTCGGGCTGCGACTAAAAATGGAAAACACTTTTATACTATAATCAACTCAGCAATAAGTATTTAATTTTCAGAACCGATCATCTGATCTGATTAAAAACTACCGAAACCAGTATACCAAGTGCAATTCCATCTTTACCAAAATGACTGCGGATTGTTTTCATGGCCTTAACCATATGGTCGTTTACCGTACCTGCCGAGATACCGAGCAATAACGCAACCTCTTCATAACTTTTGCCTTCGAGCTTGCACAGCACAAAAATCTTTTTGCGTTGCGCCGGCAATATATCTATGACCTGCCTGAGCTTCTCATTCTGCTCTTCTGTACCAACAAAGTCGTTATCATAATAAAGCTCTGTAGAAACACTAATCAGATGATCCATCACCTTTTTATCCGTAGCCGCCTTTCTAAAAAAATCAATCACCAGATTTTCAGCTATTCTGAATACATAAGACCTGAATGATTGTTCAGGGTCAAGCCCCTCTCGTTTTTCCCATACCTTCAGAAAAACATCCTGAAGTATTTCTTTGGCAATTTCTTCATCCTTCAGCAACCTGATCAATTTTCTGAGGATCTTAACACCGTAATTCAGGTATAGCTGCTCAAAAGCACGCTGATCGCCCTGCTTTAATAAAGCAACAAGTTCATGATCAGTAAATGTGCTGTAAGCAGCCATGGTATTTTATTATGCCCTATTCCTAAGTTAGTGATTTAGTTTGGTAAACATATACATAATCACCTGCACCACCAATGACCGGTCAGATTATTTTGCTGACTTCCAACGAATACCAGCAGCCAAACTGAATGGGCACGCAGCAATAAGCAGCACCGCTGTCACTTCAGCCTCTCCCCGACAAAGTTCTGCGTATATTTGCGTATCATTTCTCTCACTTCACGGAACCGCTCCATCACCTCTTCCTCCGTACCTTCCGCTTTGGCCGGATCGGGAAAGTTATGATGAAATTTTACCGCATTGGCAGGGAAATACGGACAGCTCTCTTTTGCATGATCACAACTGTAATCACGTAATCAAAATCGGTAGCACTGTATTCGTCAATATGATTTGAAATGTGGCCGGAGATGTCTATCCCATCCCTTCTCATAATTTCAATGGCCCTTGGGTTTACTCCATGCGTTTCAATGCCAGCGCTATAGATCTCTGCGTTATTCTTCTCATAACTCAATCCGCTAATAAACCGCTGATTTCCGTAGGCAAAAAATTAACAGCAACCACCGCCCGGTGTACAACTGTTCGCCGCATCAGCCAGATTGATCATACGCTTTTTAGGAACATCTTCAACTCCGCAGGCTTCTTTGGCAAGACAAGCCGTTTGTTTGGAAACTAAAAGGAAAGTAGTCCCGTCAAAACCAAGATCGTACTTTCCAATCGTACCCGATTGATATTCAACTTCTATTTCCAGGTCTTCCATGCCCAGTACCTTTTCCGACAACGTGATAATATTCAACAATTTTCCTGCCTTTAAACGATGCTCATAATCATCAGCGTTCCACAATTGAAAATTTGCTACCCTTTCATGCCGCACTTTACCGCCGCAGTCAATAAAGTCCTTTGTAATGATTCCAACTTCCGTGACATGAAAATATTCCGGCACCATTTCACCATTTTCCAACTGAAAATTTACTGCCTCAGCAGTAGCTAAAATTTCTTTGATTTCTGATAATTTCATAGTTATTGATTTTAATTACAATATTGCCATTTAACGATTGATCATCCTAAAAAAGCTAGCAGCAGCTTTCAGGGCTATCATAAGATTTAAAGAACGCACCAAGTTGCGACTCTAATAGCGCCCAGGTTTTTGGCTCTATGCAATAGCATACTTTCACACCCTCAATTGTTCCCTGAATGATCCCGGCATTTTTTAGTTCTTTCAGGTGTTGTGAAATCGTAGCCTGGGCAAGGCCAAGTTCTTCGACAAGATCCCCACAAATACAAGCCTTTGCAGCAATGATCTGTTGCAAAATTGCAATTCTTGCCGGATGTGCCATTGCCTTAAGTAAGCTTGCAAGTCTGTTCTGTTCTTCAGAAAATATTTCTGTTCGTGTAAGTCCCATAGTTTTATATCGCAATATTACGATTACAAGAACATCAATCCAAATTATATATCGTAATTTTACGATATATAATCATATACACCTCATTACAAGCATCTTAACTGAAAAACACCTCATTAGCAAATCTCATTAGACCGTATGATGCTGATACTGTTCTGCGACTCAGCTACTACTCACCTACTGCTTACCAGTTCCGGTTCTTCTGCGTACCATCTGCGCAAGACCTTCGGTAAACCGGTACCTTTTTCCGAAGCAGGTACGGCGAAAGTACGTTTCAGCCGCAGCTTTGCTAAGAGGTAGCTGAGTAGTAGTACAGAAGCAGTACACTATCTCCGATGTTTTTTTGACTTCTCATAGGGGTAAGGTCAAAACTGGTTGTCGTATGTAAAAAGCTTAAAAAAATGAACAGACCCTTTTACATCCCACTTTTAATTTTCCTGCTGACCACAGGCAATGTATTTGCTCAAAAAGCACTCAAAGGAACGGTTACAGATAAAGACGCTAAAATCCCGCTGGCCGGTGTTACGGTCAGGATTCTTGACCTTGAACCTGTAAAGGCCACCACTACCAAAGAAGACGGCTCCTTTCAGATCGCGGCAGTTCCTGCCGGCAGGCATACCATAGCCATTAGTTCTACAGGTTACCGGCCGGTGCAGCTGTCCGAAATTCTGATGACTACCGGAAAAGAAACGATACTGAATATAGAGCTCGATCCGCTAAACAATAAACTGAATGAAGTTGTCATCAGTGCTTCGGCAGGGAAACAACCACTCAACCAGATGGCACTGGCCAGCGGCCGCTCTTTCTCTCCTGAAGAGACCAATCGCTATGCAGGTGCATTCTTCGATCCGGCAAGGATGGCTCAGACCTTTGCGGGTGTAGTAGCGGCAGGAGATAACAATGAGATCATTGTAAGAGGAAATTCGCCAAAGAGTCTGCAATGGCGGCTGGAAGGAATAGAAATCATCAACCCGAATCACTTTAGTACCGAGGGCGCGGCCGGAGGTGCGGTAAGTATGATCAATACCACCGTTTTGGGGACATCAGATTTCTATACCGGGGCGCTTGGTGCCGAATACAACAATGCCAATTCAGGTGTATTTGATCTTAAGTTCAGAAAAGGAAATTCAGACAGACGCGAATATACCTTCAACATAGGAGCACTTGGTGCAGGCTTTACTTTGGAAGGACCGTTCAGCAAAAACAGTAATGCTTCTTACCTGGTCAGCTACCGCTATTCTTCACTGGGTCTGCTGAAAGATGCGGGTGTAGAAGTGTCAGATACGGGGGTGCCCAAATACCAGGACCTGTCTTTCAATATAGTTGTGCCAACTACGGGCGCCGGAACTTTCTCTCTGTTCGGTATCGGTGGTTTGGGCAGCATCAGTTCTGAGGCCAAGCGCGATTTCAGTAAATGGGAAGAACGTATGGACGCTTACGACCTGAATTCTAAATACCACTCGGGAAGCGGAGGTTTAAAGCATATGTATATTGCAAACAGCAACCTCTATTTCAGCAACGTGTTTTCTTATTCCAATAGCCTGAGCTCGGACAGAAGAGACACGCTAACCAATAGCTATGTGGTGAATATGGCTCAGAAGAATCGTTATGAAAACAGTGCGTTTCGGTATGCCGGGGTAGTAAATTACAGAGTAGGCAAAACCAATACCATACGTATGGGTTTAAATGCCGCCCATCTGATGTATGATCTTTATGCAGTGGATCACAAAGCGGAACAGGGCGGTTTGAAAGAGCTGCTGAATCAAAATGGCAGTGCCAGAACCTTTGATGCATTTATTCAGGATAAGCAGGAGTTCGGTGACAATGTTACTTTAAACGCCGGCGTTCATGCCAATTATTTCAACCTGAGCGACAGCTGGAGCCTGGAGCCGAGGCTGGGGCTGGAATTCCAGTTGCCGGGAAATCAGCAGATCAATCTTGCAACGGGTTTGTACAGCCGGTTGGAGCCATTGTCTTATTATTTTGCGAGCGGTGCTTCTTCGGGTCAGGTCGTTAAAACGAATTTATCGCCCACCAAATCAGCGCAGGCAGTACTGAGCTATGAAAAACTACTAGGCAATGTAAAATTCAAGAGTGAAGTGTATTATCAGCACTTGTACAATGTGCCGGTTTCTAACGATCCTGCTGTTAACTTTTCGCTGCTGAATGAATCGGACAATATGGCGATCGGCTCATCTGATTACCGCAGCCTGGTGAACAAGGGAAAAGGAAAAAACTACGGGCTTGAGCTTTCGTTGGAAAGATCGCTGAGGAACGGGTATTATTTCATGATCACCTCTTCCTTGTTCGATTCCAAATTCAAGACCGCTTCGGGACAGGAGTTCAATACCACCTTCAACACGCAATATGTGGGCAATATCCTGGCCGGAAAGGAATGGGCCATCGGCAAGAGCAAAAAGAACCTGCTGGGGCTAAATGCCAAGCTGATCTATGCAGGGGGCAGAAGGTACTCACCTGTTATGGTGCAGGAATCTATGGAGCGTGATGAATGGGTAGTTGACCAGTCGAGGGTAAATACACTCAAAGCAGAGCCTTACATGCGCCTGGATTACTCGTTAAGCTATCGCATCAACGGCAGGCGGGTGAGTCATTTACTACTGCTCGACATTCAGAATGGACTGGATAAACGCAATACGATCGGTGTCTATTACAACCCGAGCAAGCGTGCGGTCGAGGCCAACAAATGGATCGGAATTATCCCTACCATCAATTACCGTATCGAAATCTAATGGGTTCAGGATAGCTTCATCATCCGCATTACAAAGTAAAAACCGATGGCACAAAATGTGAGTGCTATTGCAGTACCCCACCAAAGCACATCAAATCCGTAAGCAGCAGCTACACGGGTACCAATAAAAGGCGAGCCTATATGACCTGCGGAAAAGGACAGCGCATTGAGCGCCATATAGGCTCCTCTTTTTTTAACGGAAGAGCGTTTCAGCGTCACGGTCGCCATGAATGGCATCGCCAGTATTTCGGCCAGGCAAATCACAAACATAGAGATATACAGCACGGGGATCCCTTTGGCCAGATTCAGGATCAGGAAGGAAAGTGCGCACAGCAGGGTTCCGGCGATGATGATGGTACGAACGGTAAAATTCCGTTCGGCAATGTGTACCATGAGCATTTCTAACGAGAAAACCACCACACCGCTAAAGGCCAGTATAATTCCGATCTGCATTTCGGAAAGCAGGTAGACGGTTCGGTAATATAAGGGCAGCGTACTGAGCAGTTGAAGGAAGCAAATGGCAAATACACAGCAGAGCAGACTGAAGAGCAGGTAAGGCAGGTCATGATATGGAGATCTTTCCGGCTGGCCTGTTTCTTCACTTACTGCGGCATCTTTCGTTTTTACACTTCCCTTGAGGTTTCTGAAATAGAAGAAGAAGAGTATACCCGAACAGCATGCGCCAACAGCATTGCCGTAAAATAAGAAGCTGTAAGAGATAGCCGCGAGGAAACCACCAAGCGCAGGGCCGATAGAGAAACCGAGGTTCATGGCCATTCTGTTAAGCGAAAATGAGCGCACGATATTGTCTGGTTTGGAATAGTAAGCGACCGAAACAGAGTTTGCCGGCCTGAAGGTTTCTGATGCCAGACTGAGCATAAAAACACCTATAGCCAATGAAAATACAGATTCCAGTTGTGGCAGGATCAGGAACATGGGTACGGTAAGGAACAGGCTGATGAGTTGTACTTTAAAATGCCCCGCCTTATCGGTAAGCCAGCCACCCAGGAAATTGCCGGAAACAGCACCCAGGCCAAAGCAGCTGAGCACGGTACCGGTATCCTGCAGTGAAAAATGCAGGTGATTGACCATATATACACCCAGAAAAGGAATCACCATGGCCCCGCTCCTGTTGATGAGCATAACCAGCGACAACATCCATGACGGGGTAGACAGGCCTTTGTAGGCATCCAGGTATAACTTTATAAATGCTTTCATATTAGTAATTGGCTAATGCTAAACTGAGCACTTCCTGTATCTTTTCTACAGGCAGGTCTTTATTAGGATCAATAAGGAGAATTTTCATCTTTGCCCGCTTCTCGATCAGCAGGTCCGGGTGGTCTATATTTTTACTGCGAACGATACCGATATAGGGCTGCTTGCAGGTCTTGTGGATCCAGAGGTAACAGAACATCTTTCCTTTATAATAAAAGAAGGGCAGCTTATATTTCCATTCTGCGGTGAGGTCAGGATTCCAGGCCAGCAGATAATCTCTCAGCGCAAGCATACAGCTTCTGATGGGTTCTGCTTTTTGCTGGTAAAAATCGTCGAGCGGCGTTAACATGCTGGTTTGAAGAATGGTTTATTACAAAAGACGCGATATTTAAATGTAAAGCTACATCTTAAAAGGATTTTCTGAACTACAACTACCTCATCAGGACAAATTTTCAGTATAAAGTGCTATTTATCAGCAATTTAGTCATAGTCAAATAAAATTTACCGACAAAATTTCCGATCCTCCACAAAAAACCAAGGTGGCATTTGCTTTGTTTACGTCTTTTCATGAACTTCAACAACTTTACTATAAAAGCCCAGGAAGCAATTCAGCAGGCTTCCGAAATAGCTCAGGGCAACCAGCAACAAGCTATTGAGACGGCGCACCTGTTAAAAGGTCTGCTCACTGTTGATGAAAATGTGGTTTCGTATGTTTTAAAGAAACTAAATGTAAATCTGAATATACTGAACCAGCATTTGGATAGCCAGATAGAAAAGTTCCCTAAGGTTACAGGCAGCAGCCCTTACTTAACTTCGGGAAGCAATTCCGCTTTGCAAAAGGCACAGTCTTACCTGAAGGAATTTAAAGATGAATTTGTATCTGTAGAGCATTTACTGCTTGGCATCTTGTCGGTAAGCGACAATACTTCCAAGTTGCTGAAAGATCAGGGTGTAAACGAAAAAGACCTTAAAACTGCGATTATATCATTAAGAGGCGACAGCAGGGTAACTGACCAGAATGCGGAAGCTACTTATAATGCCCTGAACAAATATGCACGCAACCTGAACGAATATGCAGAATCGGGCAAGCTGGATCCGGTGATCGGTCGTGATGATGAGATTAGGCGGGTGATCCAGATTCTTTCAAGACGGACAAAAAACAATCCGATTCTGATTGGTGAACCGGGCGTTGGTAAGACCGCGATTGCTGAAGGGATTGCCTTCAGGATCATCAAGGGCGATGTACCAACCAACTTAAAGACCAAAACCGTCTATTCTCTGGATATGGGTTCACTGATCGCGGGTGCAAAGTACAAAGGCGAGTTTGAAGAGCGTTTAAAGGCTGTAGTGAAAGAGGTAACTCAAAGTGACGGAGACATTATTTTATTCATAGATGAGATTCATACCCTGGTAGGCGCTGGTGGCGGTGAGGGTGCGATGGATGCGGCGAATATTCTGAAACCTGCTTTGGCAAGGGGTGAGCTGCGTGCTATAGGTGCAACTACGCTGGATGAATATCAAAAATATTTAGAGAAAGACAAGGCGCTGGAACGTCGTTTCCAAAAAGTGATTGTAGATGAGCCCGATACTCAGGATGCCATTTCTATTCTTCGTGGATTAAAGGAACGTTATGAAACCCACCATAAGGTGAGGATTAAAGATGAAGCCATCATTGCCGCTGTAGAAATGTCGCAAAGGTATATTGCAGACCGGTTTTTACCGGATAAGGCAATTGACTTAATGGATGAGGCGGCTTCTAAGCTGAGACTGGAAATGGACAGCGTTCCGGAAAAGGTAGATGAGCTAAACCGTAAGATCATGCAGCTTGAGATTGAACGTGAGGCGATCAAAAGAGAAGGTGATGCTAAAAAAGTAAAATCACTGGGCGAGGATATTGCCAATATGTCTGCTGAACGTGACGAGATCAAAGCCAAATGGCAGGGCGAAAAGGACCTGGTAGATAACATCAATAATGAGCTGGAGCAGGTTGAAAACTATAAACTGGAAGCTGACCAGGCCGAACGTGCAGGAGATTATGGCAAGGTTGCCGAAATCCGCTATGGCAAAATCAAGGAAGCTCAGGATAATGTAGAACAGTTAAAGGTTCAGCTTGCCGGTCTGCAAAGCGAAAGCCGGATGCTGAAGGAAGAGGTAACTGCCGATGATATTGCGGGTGTAGTAGGCCGCTGGACGGGAATCCCTGTGACTAAACTGGTTTCCAGCGAGAGAGAGAAATTATTGAATCTGGAAGCTGAACTGCATAAACGTGTAGCGGGACAGCATGAGGCTATAGAGGCGATCTCTGATGCGATCCGCCGTTCAAGAGCGGGATTGCAGGATAAACGCAAACCTATCGGTTCCTTCATCTTTTTAGGTACAACTGGTGTTGGTAAGACCGAACTGGCGAAGGCTTTGGCCGAGTTCTTATTCAATGACGAAAATGCCATGACCAGGATCGACATGAGCGAGTATCAGGAACGTCATGCGGTATCACGTTTAATCGGGGCGCCTCCGGGATACGTAGGCTACGATGAAGGCGGGCAGCTGACTGAAGCCGTGAGGAGGAAACCATACTCGGTAGTGCTATTGGATGAAATCGAAAAAGCGCATCCTGATGTATTCAATATCCTGTTGCAGGTGCTTGATGATGGCCGCTTAACGGACAATAAGGGCCGGGTAGTGAACTTTAAGAACACCATCATTATCATGACCTCCAACATCGGTTCGCACCTGATCCAGGACAATTTCAAATCGCTGGATGATGAAAACCGCGATGAGGTGATTGCTAAAACAAAAACTGAATTGTTTGAGCTGCTGAAGCAGACCATCAGACCTGAATTTTTGAACCGCATTGATGAGCTGATCATGTTTACTCCATTGAACAGGACGGAAATCAGGGATATCGTTTCACTGCAGTTCAGGCATGTACAGGATACCCTTGCAGAAATGGGCATACAGATAGCCGCTTCTGTTGAGGCGCTGGACTGGCTGGCAGAGCTGGGTTACGATCCTCAGTTTGGCGCAAGGCCTTTAAAACGGGTAATTCAAAAGCGAATTCTGAATGAACTTTCTAAAGAGATTCTGGCTGGAAAAATAGATAAGGACAGCAAGATCAAACTGGATATGTTCGACCACCAGTTTGTATTTCTAAACGCAAACGAAGTAGGCCATTAGGCCTGCTTTTTTGTTTCAATATTGGGCAGGAAACCGGTAAGTAAACCGATCAGCGGCAGAAAGGAACAAATGTGAAATACGTATTCTATACTCGTACTGTCGGCCAGCTTGCCCAGCAATGCCGAACCGATACCGCCCATGCCGAAGGCAAAACCAAAAAACAAGCCCGCTACCAATCCTACCTTGCCGGGGATCAGTTCCTGTGCATAAACCAGGATTGCTGAAAATGCGGATGCCAGGATCATTCCGATGGCTACGATAAGCACGCCTGTCCAGAAAAGACTGGCATAAGGAAGCAGCAAGGCAAAGGGTGCTGTGCCCAAAATCGAAAACCAGATCACATATTTACGGCCGAACTTATCGCCGACAGGCCCTCCTATCAACGTACCTGCTGCAACAGATACCAGGAAAACAAATAAATATATCTGCGAGGTCTGTACAGAAACATTGAATTTATGAATGACATAAAAAGTGAAGTAGCTGGTCAGGCTGGCCATGTAAAAGTATTTGGAGAAGATCAGTATCAGGAGAATGATCACCGAGAAAATGACCCTCTTTCTGGAGAAGGAACTGGTTATACTTTGAATTTTTGCGCTCTGCCTGGCTTTGGTAACGATATAGCCCTTGTACCAGTTGCCAACACGGCTCAGGATCAAAATAGCGATCAGCGCGATAGCGGAGAACCAGATTACACTGTGCTGCCCGTATGGCACAATGATCCAGGCGGCAAGCAACGGGCCGAGTGAACTTCCGAAATTTCCGCCGAGCTGAAAAATAGACTGTGCAAGGCCTCTCCTACCGCCCGAAGCAGCATGTGCCATTCTGGAAGCTTCCGGATGGAAAATCGAAGATCCTGTACCGACCAGTGCTACTGAGATCAGCATCATGTAAAATCCGGTCGATTGCGATAAAATAATCAGCCCAAGCAGGGTGAAACCCATGCCCATAGCGAGAGAATAAGGTTGTGGCTTTTTATCTGTATACAGACCAACAAATGGCTGGAACAGTGATGCGGCCATCTGAAAGGTTAGCGTGATCAGTCCGATCTGTGTGAAGTTCAGGTGATAAGCATCCTTAACCACCGGATAGATGGCTGGAATGAGTGACTGTATGGTGTCATTTAACAGATGTGAGAAACTGATTGCGAAAAGTATGGGAAATACGGTCTTTTCAGCTATGGTTTGCGGGGTAGTTGCAGTATTCATTGTGGGATATGATAGAAAGCTCCAAATTTAAAAATTATATTCATGGGACTCGTGTTTTTATCAAAACACTTTCTTTACCTCAACATGTTTTGTTTAACATTTTACCTATATTCATAAATAAGACTAACATCCATAGAACAATTCGTTTCATTTTGTTGTTATCTGGGTAATATATCCAGTTACTAACATGAAAATCGCTTACATCTCTACTTATCCTCCGCGCGAATGTGGAATTGCCACTTTTAATAACAATCTGCTCAAGGCAATAGGCCACCATAAAAATGCTGTTTCTGAAGATAGCTTTGTTGTTGCTATGAACGACACGGATACTCTTGATGAATACGAATATCCAAAAGATGTAAAGTATGTGATCCGTCAGGAGAACCAGAAGGATTATATAAGAGCAGCTGATTACATCAATACAAGTCTTGCGGATGCCTGTATTCTGGAGCATGAATATGGAATTTTTGGTGGGGAAAGTGGTGTCTATATTCTGCCCTTACTTGCCCGCCTGCAAAAACCATTGATCACTATTTTCCATACCATACTTAAAGACCCGAATTATATGCAGCTTACGGTATTGCGTGAGGTTGCGAAATATTCATCCAGGATTGTGGTAATGAGCCATAGGGCTGTTGGTTTTCTAACCAGCATTTATGGAATCCCTTATGAAAAAATCCAGCTTATCGAACATGGTGTTCCCGATTTGGAACCGAAGGCAGCCAATCCGGTAAAACAGTCGCTGGCCTTTAAAGGCAAAAAAGTACTGTTCACCTTCGGTCTGATCAGCAGAAATAAGGGCTTGGAAACTGTCATAGAAGCTCTGCCTAAAATAGTAGAAAAGAACCCGGATGTGATGTATGTTATCCTGGGAACTACCCACCCGGGCGTGATCCGGAATTCGGGTGAAGAATATCGGGACAGCCTTAAGCGCCTGGCCAAAAAACTCAATGTTGAAGATAACCTTACTTTTATTAATAAATTCGTGTCTGAACAGGAATTGCACGATTACCTGACTGCATGCGAAATGTATATTACACCTTACCTGAACGAGGCGCAGATTACCAGCGGAACGCTGTCTTATGCTGTCGGGGCCGGTGCAGCTGTGATTTCTACGCCTTACTGGCATGCACAGGAGCTTCTGGCTGACCATAGGGGTCGTTTGTTTGATTTTAAAGATTCAGATAAGCTTGCTGATATTGTAAACGAACTTTTTGAAGATACCTCCAAATTGAAGCAGCTGAAAGCCAATGCTTACGAATATGGTCTGCATATGCGCTGGCCAAGCACCGGAGAAGTTTTTATAGACGTGCTGGATGAGGCCGTTTCTAAATTCCTGTCTGAAAAAGAAATCGGCAACAAACCGATCATCGACCCGGATATGATGCCGGCTTTCAGCCTTGCGCACATCCAGCGGCTTACAGATGATACCGGAATTGTTCAGCATGCAAAATATGGCATTCCAAATTTAAAGGAAGGCTACTGTCTAGATGACAATGCCCGTGCATTGATCCTAACCATTCTGGCCTACCAGCAAAATAAAAGTAAGGCGGCACTTGATCTGTTACCCATCTATCTGAGCTACATCCAGTATATGCAATGCGATGAT
>DATFQH010000417.1:0-7843 GCA_035264385.1 Pedobacter sp. | reverse complement strand
TATTGCGGGCAATGATATCATTGAACTTTCGGAAAACAGTGGCAGGGCAATAAAGCTTGTGCGAAAAGCCATCAGGCAGGACAGACTGAGTATGGATAGAATCGATGAAAGTGTTAAAAAGATCCTGACGGCGAAATACTGGGCAGGGCTATATGAGAAAGATTCGGTAAGTGAGCAAAACGTGTTGGCTGACGTGACCAGGGAAGAAAGCTTCCGGTTAAGGCAGGATCTGGCAAATGCTTCAATGACACTCCTTAGGGGTAAGGATTTTATCAGAACCTTATTTTCTTTTAACAGAACAGTGATTATCAGCGTCGGTACGGCGAATGTTACCCAGTTTCAGCAGGATTTAGGCACTCATTATAAAAATTCTATTTTCTATACATTGGATAAGAACGCCAATGCCAATGCAATCGCAAAGGTAATGCGGAACATTGGTATGTTTGATCAGGTAATCATCGGCATCCATGATACACGCAGCCGTCCGGGTAACGGAATGATGCTTAGTGCAGATCTGAAACAGTTCATCAGGGACATGTCTCAGAAGAATGCTTTTTTTGCCCTATTTGCAAATCCATACAACCTGGCTTCTATTCCAGGTCTGGAAAACAGTAAGGGGCTGCTTGTGGCCTACCAAAAAGAAGACTTTATGCAGCAGGCAGCTGCGGCGGTGCTCAAAAATCAGCTTCCGACAACAGGTAAACTGCCTGTAACGGTAAACAGTTTCTTTAAATACGGTGACGGAGAAAAGACAGAGGCTATTTTGCCTTAATTATTTTGTTTTGGCAGACTTGTAAGACGAGGGATCAAGAGCCTTGGCCGTCCAGCCCTGCAGGAAATTGGAAACAACCTTTACATCGTGGCCGGTTTTCTTTTTTCCCGTCTTTTCATCTACGTCAGGCGTTTCCAGGTAAGCCGAGTTCTGGGTATGCAGCAGTTTGCCATTTCCATCCAGGATTAGGAACACAGGAAATCCAAAACGCTGCGGGTAACCAAGGCTTGCCAGCACTGGTTCATTTTTGTTTTCAGGACTGTAGTTAACCAGCACGGTTTCGTAATTGTCATTCAGCAGTTGCTTCAGTTCGGAAGTATTGTCTACCATACGATGAAATGCAACACACCAGGTACACCAGTTACCTCCGATCTGTATGAATACATGCTTGCCGGCTTTCTTTGCTTTAGCTACAGCAGCATCAATATCGGCATGCGCATCGGCCTGTGGGTTATAGATTTTAACGGTTTCCTTGTTTTGCGCAAATGCGGGGACAGACAGTGCCAGCAGTGCAATTATAAGGAGTTTGTTCATGTCAATTCGTTTTTATAGTACAAAGTAAAGGGATTATTTTAATATCTTCACCACATGCCCCAGCAACCTCTTAAAATATTACAAGCATCTGCAGGTTCAGGAAAAACATTCAGCCTGACAGCACATTACCTTACCCTGCTGCTTTCGGGAGCCAATAAATACCGCGAGATACTGGCCGTTACCTTTACAAACAAGGCAACAGAAGAAATGAAGACCCGGATCATGGAGGTACTGAAGGGTTTTGCAGACGGAGACCTTTCAAAGAAGATCGGAGATTACAGGCAGATTGTTTTGAAAGCACACCCGGATCTGGATGCAGAACGGCTGAGAGCCCTGTCAGATGAGATCTACCGGAGAATACTTCACGATTATAGCAGATTTTCGGTAAGTACCATAGACGGATTTGTCCAAAAAGTAATCCGTGGGTTTGCATTTGAGCTGGGGCTCGACGCTGGATATGGTCTTGAAATGAACTACGATAAGGTGAAACAAGACCTGGTGCAACGGCTGGACAAGGCACTCGACACTAACCCGGTACTGTTGCAGTGGATCATAGACCTTGCACTGGATCGCGTCAATAATAACCTCGGCTGGAACTACCGGAGGGAACTGACCGAACTGGCCAGCGAGATCTTCAAGGAACGTTATCAGCCCTTTGAAAATGCCATAAAGCAACTGGGTGATGCCGCAGATCTTGACGCCTTATTCGCTGACTATAATAAAGTCACAAGGCTCAGAATAGACACCTTTGAAAGCACGATAAAGGACTTGGCATTGCAAAGTCTCGGAATACTGGAGGTGGAAGATGTAGACGTCGCCATGATGAAGGGAAAGTCCAGATCCCCGCTAAATAATCTTGTAAAGATTAAGGATGGGGACCTGACGAAGGTCGCTGGTCTGGTGAAGCTCGTGGACCTTCCCGACGAATGGTTCCAGAAGGGATACGGTGGCAATGCCTATGAAGAACTGAACCCGGTATTGGCCAAATTGTTAAGCACATACCAGGAAGGATTATCTCCTTATTTACTGGCGCTTGCCTTCAATAAAAATCTTTATTACTTAAGGCTGATGCAGGAAATGGCTGTGCTGCTGAAGGACTACCGGACTGAAAGCCCGAACCTGCTGATCAGCGATGCACAAAACCTGCTGAAGGGCATTACCGATGATGCGGATGGCAACCCGTCATTTATCTGGGAGAAGATGGGCAACCGCTACCGTAATTTTCTGTTCGATGAATTCCAGGATACTTCTTCAAATCAATGGAGCAGCTTTAAGGCGCTGCTGACGAATGCTATGGCCACCGCAAGTGGCCGGCTAACGGACCATTTGATTGTAGGCGACACCAAGCAGTCGATCTACAGGTGGAGGAATGGCGACTGGAACATTCTACACCAGCAAGCCAGGATAGATGTTCAGGCGCACAACGTAGTGGAGGAAAGTCTGGAAGAAAATTACAGGAGTGCCAAAAACATTATAGATTTCAACAACGCGCTCTTCAGGAAGCTGCCCGAAATGATGCAGGCGAATCTCAATGCAGCAATTGAGGAACAGGAAACCGGTGCCATTGTAAACTGGTGGCAGGAAAAGGGCTTTGACCATATTGTAAAAGATGTGTATGCCGAAGCCACGCAGAAGACCACACCGTTCACACTGAACGGAGGGTCAGTCCATTTTAACGTACTGAAAGAAGATCCGGAAGGCAAGGCCCTCACTAAGGTCAGTTTCAGAGACCTTTCCCTGCTCAGGACGGTTGAAAAATTAAATGAATTACTTACCGTAAGAAACTATCTGCCACGGGATATCTGTGTACTGGTGAGGTCTAATGCAGAGGCGGTAGCCACGGTAGAAATGCTGATGAATAATGGCATCAATGTAATTTCAGGAGAGGCCTTATTACTGAACAACAACAGTGCGGTCAAACTGATCATCAATACCCTTCATGTGCTGGGCGGGCTGGCAAAGAATACGGCCCTGTACAAAGCCAACAGCATCAGCATTTACAACAGACTGGAAGGTAAAGCCCTCGAACCGGAATATTTTTTCGAATTGAAAGAAAAAACACTGGCCGGCCTTGCCGGACTGCTGCCCGATGACCTGTGCCGTAACTGGCAGAGCTGGATGCAACAGCCAATGCCGGCATTACTGGAAAAAATAATAGCCGCCTACGGACTGAACGAAACTAAAAATGTACAGCACCTGCCCTATCTTCTGGCATTAAGAGATCTGACCGGCAATTTTGCCCAGCATGGCGAAAAAGGCATTGCATCCTTCCTGGTCTACTGGGAAGAAGAAGGCTGCCGTAGGACCCTGCCGGCTTCCGAAAATACCGATGCCGTACAGGTGATCACGATCCATAAATCCAAAGGGCTTGCGTTCAGGGCAGTAATGCTGCCTTTTTGCAACTGGGATATAAATGGCAAGCCGAACAGCATATTCTGGGTGCCGGCAGCGGGCACTCCTTACCACCATCTGCACAGTATACCCCTTAAATACAACAAGGAGCTGAGCAGATCCAGTGTGGCAAAACCTTACTTTGAAGAACTGCTGTACAACAATATGGACGCACTGAATATGCTGTATGTTGCTACCACCCGCTCCAAGGAATATTTGTATATCAATACCATGGGCAAAAAGACTGATACAATAACGAATATAGGAGATCTGCTGTATAAAGTTTTTGCCGGTCAGCTTACCGCGGAAGATGAATATGAGATCGATGATCCGGTAGCCGCATGGTCAGGGGAGGCAGATGATCTCAATTTAGTGGAGCTGGATCATTACCCAGTTTCACACAGACTGAGCCAGGTATTTGACGCTTCGCTAAAAAGGCGCGACATAGACCTGATTACCGGAGAAAATGCAGGAAGAACAGGAACTATACTTCATGAGGTGCTTGCAAGTGCCGTCCATGCAGAAGATGTCGATGCAGTACTACGGGATCTACTGCTAGAAGGGGTATTCAGGCAGGAAGAACTGCCTTACTTAAAAAATCAGGCCGTTGCTGTTTTACAACATACCGGTTTGCAGGAGATATTGAACGGCAGCGAAAAAAGCCTCAATGAGCGCAGCATTGTGGACGCTAACGGCAAAAGCTACAGGCCCGACAAGGTACTGGTGAAGGGCAATACCGTAACGGTGATCGATTATAAGTTTACACAGCAGGAGAGTGACCGGCATATCGAACAGGTTGTCCATTACCGCGACCTGCTGCTGGCTATGGGCTATCCGGAAGTGAAGACCTATTTATTTTACGCCACTACAGGCCAGTTAAAATTAGTTTAATAAAGAAGAAAGATACCGCATGAAGCCATTTTTAAGAGAAGTCGCAGAAGACCTGGTATTGCGCATGGGTGATAATCTGCAGTATACAGCGATAGTTTTTAACAATAAACGGCCGGTTGCGTATCTGCAAAACCATTTAGCGCAGGTGATCGGGAAACCCTTCTGGAGCCCTTCATTTTATACCATACAGGAATTCTTCGCTTTGTCATCCGAACTGAAAATAGCAGATGCTTTCACACAGTTCTTTACCTTATATAAAAAGTACAACGAACTGATCCTTCAGGAAGGTGAGCCGCAGGTAGAACCCGCAAGATTTTACCCGATTGCCCGTATGATACTAAGCGATTTTGCGCAGCTCGACAATGACCTGGTAAATGCTGGAAAGCTTTTTGAGCAACTGGAGGACTTTGCCGAGATAGATTACCAGTTTGATTATTTGTCCGAAGAACAGCAAGAGTTTCTGACAGGTTTCTGGAAGTCATACTCAGAAGGGAAGCAGAAAAAACAGCAGGAGCAGTTCATCAGCATGTGGCAGCGCATGCCAAAACTCTATAATAGTTACCATGAGGAGCTGAAAAAGAAAGGGCTGACCACCATGGGGCAGGTTTACCGGCATCTTGCTGAAGGTAAGGCCGCGCGGGCGGGCTTTGCAGATGCATTTGCAAAAGGCAAACTGATCTTTGTCGGGTTCAATGCACTGAGCCGGTCAGAAGCGGTAATATTCAAGCGCTGGCAGGATGAAGGCAAGGCCTTGTTCTACTTCGATACTGATAACTATTACCTCGACGATCCGATACAGGAAGCAGGGCTGTTCATGAGGAAGAATCTGGAACATACCGGGTTGCTGAATGCTTCAGGTGCAGCCAGATCATTTATAAAATCGGCGGCAAAAACTGTGAATGTGTATAAAACGCAGGGCCAGACCGCACAAGCGAAGATTTTGCATCAGGCACTGGAACAAGATTATCCTTTGCTAAAGGAAAAAGACAATGCAGGAAGGATCGCATTGATACTGGCCGATGAAAGTCTGCTATTGCCTGTATTGCAAACCATACCCACACATTATGCCTCCGGCGGGGAGACGTTGCCGATCAATCTGAATGTTACGATGGGATACCCCCTGGTAGCTTCGTCTATATTCGGACTGGCCGACCTTTGGCTCAGTGTACAAGCTCAGCTCATTCAGCAAAACAAGGATACGGTAAGCTATAAAGAGGTAGAAGCATTTTTGTCTCACCCTTTAACAGGAATTTCGGAAAAGATGCGCGGCAAGATCCAGGAACGGCTGCTTGCAGAGCAAATGGCAGAGGTTCCCTTACTGAGGCTGCAGGGACAACGTGGTCTTTTTGAACTTTTTTTCAAAAAGGCAGAACGCAGCGCCGAGGCGACCGATACCCTGCAGGCAATCTTCAAAAGAATATTGGAACAACAACTGGCCGATAAAACATTAAAACAGACCGAAGCCGATCTTTTTGTTGCGACCATAAAGGAGTTGAACCGCCTTCACGACGGGCTGATCTCATATCTTCCGCAACTGAGCACTGAAAACGAGCTGTCATTTGTACTCTCCCTGATTCAGAAAGCGATCCGGGGAATTGCTGTGCCACTTACCGGAGAGCCGTTGCAAGGCATACAGGTAATGGGACTTTTGGAAAGCAGGAGTCTCGACTTTGAGCATGTCTATATTTTAGGCGTCAATGAAGGGCTGCTGCCGCAAACGAATGTGGCCCCCAGCTTTATTCCATATAGCATCAGAAAGGCTTACGGATTGCCCGTGCTGGAAAATCTGGATGCGATATCGGCGTATATGTTTTACCGGCTGATGCAGCGGTCTGAAAAGATAAGCCTGGTATATAATGCACAGGCAGACGACAGCAATACCGGCGAACCTACCCGGTTTTTAAAGCAACTGGAATATGAAAGCGGCTTTACATTCAATTACCTGGAACATAAGCAGCACATTGCCACAGAAAAAAGGCCGGCAGTAGCAATAGAGAAGAATGCCGCGGTAATGGCTGTACTGAATAAATACCTAAGCGGAGAAATCCCCTTGTCGGCCTCCGCACTAACGGCCTATGTAAACTGTCCCTTGCAATTCTTTTACAGGTATATCGCCAAAATAGAAGAACCCGAGGAGATCTCAGAGAATTTGGAAGCCAACTACATCGGCTCTATGCTCCATTATGTCCTGGAAACATTCTACCGTCAGCTAAAAAGAGCCGATCCGTTGATCACTAAAGATAGAATAGCTGCACAGCGCAGACAGTTGCCGGAACTGGCGGTGAAAGCTTTTTCAGTAGTGATGTTCCGGAATGAACATCACCGGCCGAACCACAACGGAATGCAGAAGGTTGTCCTGGCCATTGTAGAAGAATATGCAAACCTGATCCTGGATCATGATGAAAATGAAGCCCCGTTCGAAGTTCTGGATCTGGAGAAAAAAGACAGGATCAATTTAAACTTTATGCTGAACGGGGTCGAAAAGCATATTACCCTGCATGGGATTATAGACCGGATAGACCGCAGGAACGGTGTAACCCGAATTGTCGATTACAAGACCGGAAGTGATAATTTGAGGTATACCAGCCTGGAAGATGTATTTGATACCAATGGAGGCAAACAGAATAAGGCATTGATCCAGACCCTTTTCTATACCTATGTCTTTGAGCAGGCCAATGGGCTGCATGGACTAGAACCGAACCTGTACAGTATCAGAAATATGCGCAAGGAAGGAACCTGGTTTATGGAGGGACGGGACAAGATCAGGCTACAGGGTGAAAGACTGGAAAAAGTCAAGGAAGAGTTCATCATCTTCTTAAGGGCAAAACTGGCAACGCTTTTTGATGAAAATATTCCATTTATCCCAACAGAAAACGAAGGAGGCTTTATGTATTCTCCATATCTTACACTTTGCGGTATGTAAAATGGCAGATATGTCTTTATCTGTAACACTATTGTCTTCAATGCTCAGGAGAATGATGAATAATTGCATTTAAAAACAATTTTATCTAAGTTTGCGCCAGTTAATATTTGAATATACAATGAGAGAGATTCAATTTAGAGAAGCTTTACGTGAAGCCCTTAGCGAAGAAATGCGTAAAAACGAAAACGTGTTTTTAATGGGTGAAGAAGTTGCACAGTACAACGGTGCGTATAAAGTAAGCCAGGGTATGCTTGATGAGTTTGGCCCTAAGCGCGTGATAGATACACCGATTGCCGAACTTGGTTTTACCGGTATCGCAGTAGGTGCCGCTC
>DATFQH010000416.1:0-9427 GCA_035264385.1 Pedobacter sp. | reverse complement strand
CTAACCGGGAATGACCAGATTGGGGACTACGCATACCTAGATACCTACCGCTCAGCTTATCAGTATCAAGGCATTGGAACGCTGGGACCAGACCGGTTATATAATCCCAAATATGGATGGGAGGTCAATAAAAAACTAGAGGGCGCTGTTGAACTTGGATTTCTGAATGACCGGATATTATTGACGACAGCATGGTATCGCAATAGTTCATCCAATCAGCTGATCAACTATCAGCTAGCAGGTACAACTGGCTATGCTTCAGTCTTGCAAAACTCTCCGGCTACGGTTCAGAATACTGGCCTTGAAATGGAGTTGACAACTACAAACATAAGTAGACGTGCACTGACTTGGAGTACATCTGTCAACTTTACGGTTCCAAAAAATAAGTTACTTTCCTTCCCGAACATCGAATCTTCCTCGTATGCAAACACTTATATCGTTGGAAAGCCGCTAAACATCACTAAAGTTTACCGTTACCTAGGCGTAAATTCTAGTACGGGTCTTTATGAAGTAGAAGATGTAAATGGCGATGGCCAATACACTCCTGAGGATAAAGTTTCCTATTACATTCAGGGAGAGAATTTTTACGGTGGGATCAACAATAGTTTCACTTTCAAAGGAATTCAGGCAGATATTCTTTTCCAGTTTGTGAGCCAGAAGGGACAATTGTCCTATCTCGAATATGGCGGTGGAGAGTTAAGTTTTAATAACGGCATTGGTAACCGTCCGGCAAGCGCTTCCCAAGGCAGGTGGGAAAAGTCAGGAGATAATGCGATCAAGCAGTATTTTTCACGAGCAGATGATGCTGCAGCGGCGTTAAACAGATTTATCACAAGTGATGCACTGACAGGAGACAGCTATTACATCCGTTTAAAAAATGTTTCACTATCCTATCAACTGCCCAATAGGTTACTTAAGGGTATTAAGGGACGGTTTTATCTACAGGGCCAGAATCTTCTGACTTTTACAGATTATAAGGGGCTAGATCCTGAAAGTGGTATTAGTTCGCTTCCCCCTTTAACGACGGTTGTTGCAGGTATCCAGCTTACATTTTAACAAACACAAGATCGAAATGAAACAGAATTATATTTTTTCTTTATGTCTAGCGTTTCTCGGAATTTTCACATCGTGTGAGAGACTAGTAGAGGTTGATCAGCCGAGATCTCAGTTGAGCCGTGTAACTGTTTTTGAAGACGACCTTACTGCTAAAGCGGCTATTTCCGACCTATACGCGAGAATGACCGTAGATAATTTTCTAAATGTCACGTATCCAGCTTCCTTTTCTGCAGATGAATTGATGATCGCGGGAAACGTTAACGACTCCTATGCTCAGTTCTACAGAAATGAATTGTTGTCGATCAATCCAATCGTTGAGCAAACCTGGCGCTACCATTACACCCTGATCTATGGTGCGAATTCAATATTAGAAGGTTTGGCTGAATCTAAAATCACACCGGCATTAAAGAATCAGTTAATAGGAGAAGCAAAGTTTCTACGTGCATTCCAATACTTCTATCTGATTAATTTTTTTGGAGCTGTACCGTATGTGACAACTACAGACTATCGTACTAACGGAATGCTTTCCCGTATGCCTGTACCTCAAGTTTATGAAAATATTAAGAATGAATTGACTGAAGCAAGAGGATTGTTGGCTTCCGATTACAGCTACTCAAACAGTGAAAGGGTAAGAGTAAACAAATGGGCAGCTGAGGCGCTTCTTGCCCGAGTATATTTATATACAGAGCAATGGCCATTAGCGGAAGCCCAAGCAGATGAGGTCATTTCATATACGAGCTTGTACAGCCTTAACTCGAAAGCTGACTTTGGTAAAATCTTTCTGAAAAACAACAAAGAAGCAATCTGGCAACTGATACCAAACTATCCTCAAAAGTATACCCAAGATGGGGCCTGGTTGAATAAGCCCTATTACATTATTGATAATCCATTGGTTACCAATGGATTATTTGATGCATTTGAAGCCAATGACGAACGAAAAAGCCAATGGATCGGGATTGGTAATGATGGTACCCATGTCTGGTATTACCCAAAGAAGTATAAAGAAACCCTTGCAAACGGGCTGGGGGAAGAGTACTCAGTTGTCTTGCGACTAGCCGAACAATACCTCATCCGGGCAGAAGCAAGGGCGAAACAGAATAAGTTGACGGGAGCAGTCGCAGATATTAACATAATTAGAGTGCGATCCGGCTTGCAAAACACGGGGGCAAGTACCCAACAAGAATTGTTGACAGCCATTGAACAAGAGAGAAGAGCAGAGCTTTTTACGGAATGGGGACACCGTTGGTTAGATCTTAAACGTACTGGTAGAGCCAATTCTGTACTGAGCGGGCTAAAGCCTAACTGGAAGAGTACAGATTTGCTGTATCCAATTCCGTATTCAGAGCTTCAGCTTAATCCAAATATGAACCAGAATCCTGGTAATTAGATATCTGATCACATACTTTAAAAAATAATATGAGAACAATAAAACTAATGTTAACCCTTGCTCTTGCAATCGTTACTCTTTTCGCTACGGCACGCCAAAGCCAGAGCTATCCGGTCATCGGAATGCCTATGCCAAAATTTCGCTTTGATGCTGTACAGCACTACGATAAAAAAAGTTTTAACAACGAGGATTTAAAAGGTAAATGGACAATAATGGATTTTTGGACCAAGTACTGTTCCGCCTGTGTCCAGGCCTTCCCTAAAATAGATCAATTCCAGCGCAAATTTAAAGATGATGTTAAATTTCTACTCGTTGCTAGAAGTGATGATAAACTTTATTCAAACACTCCACAGGTTTTTGATAAATACAAGAAAAAACTGGACTTAAACTTGTCTATAGCCTACGATGACGGTACCATTTTCAACCAATTTGGCGTTCATGGCGTACCCCATATTATTGTTATTGACCCGCAGGGTGTAGTCTATGCAGTTACAGATAGCTATTTCTTAACCGAAGACAATTTAAAGAATCTCATAAGCGGGAAACAGCCCGTATTCCGGAAAAAGTATAGTTCATTTGAAACTGTGCCAGCTTCCGCTTATCATGAGCCCTGGCGCTACCTAATTGACGAAAAACAAAGCGGGGACTTTCTTTATCGCTCAATCCTGAGCAAGAACACTGGTGAACCTGATGCCGGTTTCTGGAATATTGACTATAACGTGCAGCAGGGCTTTTATCAGCGCGCGCGGGCTACGCTATTACAACTTTATAACATAGCATACCTGGGCGAGAGCGAATGGAATAGGTGGGCCGCAGTCTACAAAAGTCAATGGGCATACCCGGTCTTGGAAATCCGAGACTCATCAAATTTCCAATTCAACCATTTGAGGGATGAAGGTTTATACAATTATTCCCTTGCAGTTCCCCAGGAAAAGGCATCAAAGGCTTTTTTAATGGAACTGATGCAGCACGATTTGAAAAATTCTTTCGGCTATGAGGTTGCTACAGAAACCCGGCTCATGCCCTGCTGGAAACTGACAGCGAATGACAAAGCAATAGCGAATCTAAAGTCAAAAAGTCCAATTACGGAAGAAAGACGAGATCCATCTGGGATTACCGCAAAGCGAATACCTATAGGGCTTGTTATAGCACAAATTGAGGAATATAACATGAATGAACGAATTCCTTTTTTTGACGAAACGAATATACTAGGACCGATTGATATTAGCTACACTGCGGCAATGACGGAAATAACTGACGTTCAAAAAGAACTGCGGAAGCTTGGGCTGACATTAGAGAAAAGCAAGAAACAAATGAAAGTTCTTGTTATTAGGGATTCTAAGCCAATCGGCGGGGCTCAATTAAGTGTAGGATCTGCGAAAATGTAAAAACCAACTAAAATAATTGTAAAATTTAAAAACAAACTAACATGATTTCAATTAAAAAAACCACACTGATCTTGTTAACCGCAGGACTCATGGTGACAAGCTGTAAAAAGAAGGAAACGCCAATTGGCACGCCAAGCATTAGTACTGCTGCTGTGACAAACATTATTGCTGATAAGGCAACAAGTGGAGGTAACATCAGCTATGACGGAGGTGCGGCTGTTACAGCCAGCGGTATATGCTGGAGTAAGACCAATGCAACACCCACAACAGCCGATAGTAAAGTAGAGGGAACAACAACCAGCGGAGTTTTTACAGCAGAGCTTACCGGGCTAACACCAAGCTCAACTTATTATGTACGTGCCTATGCTATAAATAGCGCCGGCATCGGTTACGGAAATGTGGTTACTTTTTCAACTGGAAATGCCGGTCCTACGGTTACAGCTCTCACTATTACAGGGGATACTAAAGTAAATGCAACACTCACCGCAGCTTACACTTATTCTGACGCGGAAGGCGATCTGGAAAGTGGAACAACATATAAATGGTACGTAGCGAATGATGCCGCCGGGACTGGAGAGGCAGCAATCGCTGGAGCAACTGCGAAAACTTATGTGGTACAAACCACCGAACAAGGCAAATATATCCGTGTAGGCGTTACAGCAAAGGCAGCGACAGGTACGTTGACAGGTATTGAAATCAAATCGCCATTTATAGGTGGTATTGGTGAGGCAACGACTGTTTCGTTTACTTATAATGGCGTATTAGTTACCTACGGGATACTGACGAGTGCTAAAACTGGGCGAAAATGGCTTGATCGGAATTTAGGTGCAGGTGCTGTGCCGTTGAAAGTTGATGATTATGCAAACTATGGGGATTTGTTTCAATGGGGACGCTTAGCAGACGGTCATCAGTTAACTACTAGAACAGGCCCGAACGACACAGATGTTTCAGGAATGCATGGAACAACAACGCTGGATCTCTTTAATCCGAGTTACTCAACAACGGATGTACCACCTAATTCGCTATTCATTGCGAACGCTGGTGGCGCCGGTACTAATGATTGGAGAAATCCTAAAAATGATAATTTATGGAAGGGTGTAAGTGGAATTAATAACCCATGTCCATCCGGATGGAGGCCGGCAACAAAAGATGAATGGGTTGCTGAAAATATCGTAGATCTCGCTGATGGATTCAATAAACTTAAATTGACGTATACTGGTGTTCGTTCTGGAGGAGGTGATGGTTTTTTCCAAAGTACCACTGCGGGAATTTATTGGACTTCCAGCGTAGGTGGTGCTAATCCAGATTGGTCAATACGAATAAGGCTTAATCCCTCTTTTACTACATCTGACAGCCCGCGTACTAATGGGTTGGCTTGCCGCTGTATAAAAGATTAAATTCCTAATCACCCTGCCTCCTTTTTTTGGAGGCAGGGTTTTATTTTCTAACATTGAAAAACTCTACTCTGCATAAACTATCTTTGTTTGTCCTGTTTTCTTTTCAAGTTTTATCGCTACAAATATTCGCCCAAGCGAAATTCGTACGCAAAGCAAGTTTAGCAGCGCAAAACAACGTGGGCAATTGCGCGAATAACTTTATCTTTTTTACCCCTAAAGGTGAAAAAAGAACTGTGTATGCACTGGATGCTATATACACAATACTTTTGTTCTACAATCCGGAATGTGAAGCCTGTAAGGAATTTAAGGAAATGCTTGCTGCATCGAGTATAATCAGCGCAAACGTAAAAACAGGAGTATTGAAAGTCCTTGCCATCTACATCGATACGGATCTTTCCATCTGGAAAAAGCACCTCCCTGAAATGCCAAAGACATGGATACAAGGCAGAGACAACAACGAATACCTGTACAAGAATAACATATACGATTTACATGCGATCCCTACAATCTACCTATTGGATAAAAACAAAAAAGTGATCCTGAAAGACGTACTATCAATCACGGCAATTGAAAATGCAATACTACACAAGTCAAATAAATAAACATGGCAGAACAACACTAATGACCGTACCGGAATTTGTACAGCTGCTGGAAGGCAGTGGTATTAGAAAGATCAGGGTAAACGATGTTGATATTGAATTTACCAGTAACATTATGGCAAGTATAAGGATCTGGGACCTGGCGCCGGCTTATTTTACCCTATATGTGGAACAGGAAACCGCCGACTTTATCCGTGATCTGAAGATCTGTAGCAAAGCCGATCTGGAAGCCATAGACGAGCAGGCACTCTGGAAGCAATATCGGAACGGAAACGGATGTGTGTGGGCTGCCCTAGACTATGACACCGACCTGAATGTGTCCTTTCAGATTGTCGACGGAACTACCGTAATAGAAGGATTCAATATTCCATTCAGAGAAGAATTGCCTGAAATTTTGGATACTGTAGCGCAGTGCAGAGCTTATGTAAGAGAACACATGACTGCACTTTATAGGGCAAGCGAAAAGAAAGCTGAAGCACTACAGAGATAAAGAAAAGTGCACCCACAAAGAATTCCGGCTGTATGCCGGTTTTTTTTGAGCCCTTAAATAGGTATGAAAAAAAATATCATAATACGTTAAACACTAGAGGAATGCTAAGCAAAATAATCAAATACATTAAACCAGCAAGTATGACAGTAAGAGCACCGTAGTATCAGCCTACCAGATTTCTGTAGACCATTACAGAAAAAGCACCAAATCTAAATAATCTTAATCTCTATTTAAAATTCTATACATGAAAAGACTTATACTAATATTGAAAAGTATTGAACAGATTCTTAAAGAAGAATTTGGTCAGAACAGAGCGGATAACCTACAACTGCAACCTGTACCGGAAGAGGTATGGCTTACCAAGGCTGCGGTGATGGATCTGCTGTGTGTTACTGAAAGTACTTTTTATCGAAGGTTGGCTGAGTGTAATTGGGTAAGGAAGAGGAATGGGAAGAGTTGGTATTATTTGAAGAGTTCTATATTTTGAACCAAGGATCCCTCACTTGTTGAGGGATTTTTTTTGGCTAAATTTTGAGTGCCAAAGCTGTCATACCCTGTCAAAATTTTTGTTAACATTTTCAATATCTGCTATCCCCTTTCATAATGATTTAGTGGCTTTTTTAATACGTTAAGGCAGATTATGTTTGTATCGTTGACTTGCAAGGACGACGAATTAACAAATTATTTAACATTTAAAAATCTCTAAATATGGGACTTTATAAGAAAGGCATCCTCGGCCATTTCAGAGGAAAGATAGGCACCGTAGTAGGTGCGGTAATTAACGGGATTCGCTATATGCGCAGCTTACCAGATTTTGGTGAGGACAACCCGACAGAGGCGCAGCTTAATTCCAGAGCGAAGATGTCGCTTATTGGCAAATGGCTGAAATACTGGAAAGCGCAGATCAGAATCGGTTACCAGAGTTTTACCAACGGTACTTCTCCGTTTAGTGCGGCAATGGGTTATCATTTGCGCTACGCGGTAACCGGAGTAGGCCCGTTGTACACGATCGATTATGCTAAGGTGAAGATCAGTGTGGGCGAGCTCGACAAGATCAATTCGCCCGAGGTGGCCATAACTACAGACGGGCAGATTGACATTGCCTGGGCAGCCAATGGTTCGATGTTTAGCGGCAAGCCAACCGATTTGGTAACGTTTATGGTGTACAATCCGGAGAAGGCAGAGTTTGTGTATGCGAAGGGTGCGGTGGCGAGATCAATCTTGTCGTATGACCTGATGGTACCGGCAATGTTCAGCGGCGATACGGTTTACCTGTGGATGAGTGTGGTAAGTGCCGACGGTAAGCTGGTGAGTGAAAGCCAGTACCTGGGCGAATGGGTTATTCAGTAGCAACTAGAATGGTGGTCTCCTAAGAGAGATCACCATTTTTATTTTATAAGGTTTAGAATTTAAGGTTATGAAAGAATTGAGTTTACGGCTCGTTGGCGGGCTGAAGAAGGAACATACATTGTTTGGGTTGCTGCTGCTGCTTTGGGGCCTGAGCCCGGAGCTGGTGAGGCTGGCGGATGCGACCGCCGGATATATAGACCAGAGCATTTGGATCCTGGTGCTGTTGTCGCTGATCAGTTTTCTGATGGCGGTTGGTTTGTGCTGGTGGTTGCTGGGCCGGTTTTGGAGGGCTATGGATCTGCCCCTGGTTGGTCATATGGTTTTATTTTGCTTCGTTTGCTTTATTGCTGCTTGCGGCGGTAGGGTGCTTGGCAGCGGTGTTTTAGCAGATGAGCGGGAACGATTGGTAATTTTCAAACTGGTTTAAAAAATATAAATTATGGCAAGGTATAAAAATGGTATAAACGGCCCGGTTTCTGGAAAGATAGGCAATGTGATTGCTTCGAGCTGGAGGGGTGTTGATTATTTTAAGAGTGTGAATGAAAGTAAAAGAACCGGGGAGCGCAGTGAAGCTCAGATATTGCAGCAATGTATATTCGGACTGGTGAGCCGCTGGCTGAGGCCGATCAAGGATTTGATCTGGTTGGGCTATCAGGTTTTCAGGGGCACGAAGACCCCCATGAATGCAGCGATATCGGCAGTAATGAAGGATGCGATAGTGGTTGAGAATGGTAAGCCGGCGATTAATTTTTCGCAGGTCATCATCAGCAGGGGTGAGCTTATAGTTTCCCTGATTTTGAAGGTGCTGGCTCTGATCGATGAGTTATTGCATATTCAGTGGCATAATGCTTTGGAGTCTCCTTTCTGCAGACCGGATGACAGGGCTAATTTTTTATTCTACAGTGAGCGGCGCGCTGAGTTTATCATTTTCGAAAATGGGGCGATGAGGAGCGACAAGGAAGCCAAACTGAGTTTGCCCGAGGGCTTTTCGGGAGATACGCTGCATGGTTATATGTTTTATGTGAATGCGGCGGGGGATGCCGTGAGTACTTCGCAGTATATGGGTAATATTGTGGTGGCTTGAAACAAAAAAAGCGTCCCGATTTGCGGGACGCTTTTTTTGTTTTTATTTTATAAGGCTTAACCCAGTACTTGTTTTAATGCTTGTGTCTGATGGTCTGCAAGTTTTTGCAACGGGCCTGCGGCCAGCATTTTCATCATCATATTCAGGTCTGCTGAAAGGATGTGTTTGGCGGTAGTACCGCCTTTACCGTTATCTGCTACGGTCCATTTCAGTTCTACATCAAATGGTGGCTTTTCGGTTGGGATAGCAATCAGTTCCTGATTTTCTATCCGGCTGGAAATCCTGATGGCCAGTTTGGCCATATTCTGAATGGTAAAGCTGGCTTCGTCTTCTGTGGAAGACCAGTTGTAGATGTTTTCAGGCATCAGTTGTTTATGGTTGTTCAGGTCTGCTAAAAAAGCATAAACTTCTGCTACCGGCAAGTTGATTTCGGTAGTGCTCTCTATTACTGTCATCTTTTTTTTATTTGGTTAATTGCTCCAGTTCTGTGCCCCACTCGGATGGGTTTCTGCGCCATTTGGTAAGCAGGTCTACATCGTTGGGTCCTATAAAGCTATGCTCTGCAGCGTACTGGATAAGTGTATTGTAATTTGATAATGTTGCGAAGCGGCATTTGGCTTCTTTAAAGTTTTCGTCTGCCTGATCGAAACCATAGGTAAATATTGCTACCAGACCT
>DATFQH010000415.1:0-6835 GCA_035264385.1 Pedobacter sp. | reverse complement strand
GGAGCTGGAAATGTATTTGTGGCAGATCAGCAAAACCACAGGATCAGGAAAATTACTCCTGCTGGTGTGGTGTCTACATTTGCAGGAAGCGGAGCTGTCGGATCATTTGATTACCCGATAGGGACTTCGGCCACCTTCCAGTATCCGGTAGGACTGGCTTTTGACGCTTCGGGCAATTTATTTGTTTGTGATTCATGGAACAATAAGATTCGCAGAATTGATCCTTTGGGTGCGGTGACGACTTTTGCAGGCAGTGGTACACAAGGTAGCGGCAATGGGGCTTTGCTTTCGGCTACCTTTAACAAACCGACAGGAATTGCTGTAGATGCGTCGGGTAATTTTTACATTTCTGACCGGTATAATCACCTGATCCGCAAGATTAGCGGTAGCAGTGTAACGACCTTGGCTGGAAATGGTGCCCTGGGCTCGGCAGATCATGCAACGGGTACTTCTGCCAGTTTCAATTATCCGACCAATCTTTGTGTAGATGGATCAGGATTTGTTTATGTGTCGGATCAGGCGAATAATACGATTCGCAAAATCAGCTCTGCCGGGGTGGTGACCACTTTTGCAGGACTGGCCGGATCGGCATCTATAGTAAATGGAACGGGTACTTCGGTTGTTCGTTTTACCTCCACCTATGGCCTTTGTATGGATAAACAGGGGAATATTTATGTGGCACAGAATTCTTCAAACCTCATCCGGAAGCTTGTAACTAAGCCTTATAGCATCTACCCGATGGTACCCGGGGGCTTGAGTTTTAACAATACTAATGGTCAGCTGACTGGAATACCAACTACTGGCCAAAGTTCGAGATCATACTATGTGCAGGCATTTAATACTACGCATTCAAGTACTGTTGCAACCTTCAGTATTTCGGTAGCCAGCCTGCCGGCTGGTATTACAGGAAGCAGCAATCAGAATTATATTGCTACTTACATGCCGCAGAATGATAGTTATAGTACGGCTGCTTCGGCCATATCTGCTTCGACCAATAAAGACAATGTGCAAACGACAATTCAGTATTTTGACGGGCTGGGCAGACCCAGCCAGACTGTGATGGTGAAGGGCACGCCTGGCGGAACCAAGGATCTGGTTACGCCGATAGAATACGATGGTTTGGGCAGATTGAATCGGAACTTTATGTCCTATCCGGCATCGACTACTGCTGACGGCAGTTTTAAATCGACTGGTTTAGCCGATGTACTGAGTTATTATGCTGCTCCAGGGAGTGGGGTAAAGACAACAGCTTATCCTTATACTGTTCCTGTTTATGAGAAAAGTCCGATGAATCGTATTGCTGAACAGGGTGCGCCGGGTAAGGTATGGCAGCCCGCAATAGTTGGAACCGACAGCACTGGTCATACTCAAAAAATTGAGTACAGTGTAAATAGCAGCAGTGATACCGTTAAACGCTGGACAATCAGCGGAACCACGGTAAGCACATCAGCAAATTACGACCCTGGTCAGCTGATAAAAACAATCAGTAAAGATGAGAATTGGGTAAGTGCCGATGGAAAGGCAGGAACTGTTGAAGAGTATAAGAATATGGAGGGGCAGGTAGTTTGTAAAAGAGTATGGCAGACCAGCACAGTTGCCCGCGCTACAACCTATGTTTATGATGAATACCAAAGGCTACGGTATGTAATTCCGCCCAAGGTGACGGCAGCCAGCTTAACGGAAGCGAGTACGGCCGCCTTTGATCAATTGGCGTATGCTTATCATTACGATACCAAAGGCAGGCTCATTGAAAAGAAAATACCGGGCAAGGGCTGGGAAGAATTTGTATACGATAAAATGAACCGTCTGGCGATGAGCAGGGATAAAGTACAGTCGGATCTAGGTAAGTGGCTGTTTACCAAATATGACGGGGTAGGACGTGCGGCGTATACAGGTCGCATTGCCAGTGTGGATTCAAGAGCTACCCATCAGACAGCTATGGATGCAGCCACATATGTTTATGTGCAACGAGATAATAGCAACAGCACCGGAATAAATACGGGATATACCAACGCCCCTCCGCCGACTGCGGTTGGCGCAGAGATCTATACGGTTAATTATTACGACGATTACAGTTTCTGGAATAATAGTTTCGGTGCTCCCTCTGGTGGGCAGAGCAACAATGTAAAGGGTTTACTTACGGGTGGATTGGTGAATGTTTTAGGAAGCTCTATTATGTTGTTGAACGCAAACTATTACGATGGGAAAGGGCAACTGGTGCAGAGCAAAGAACAAAATAATCTCCCTGGTACAGACTTTACATCATTAACCTACAATTTTCAGGGGCAGGTTTTGACCAGCACGAGAACGCATACTCAAACCAGTCCTGCTGTGACCACTATGGTCTACCTGACTTATGAGTATGACCATTTGGGCAGGAAGACTAAAACTTATGAAAAGATCGGTAACTCGGGTAGCACTCAGGTACTGCTCTCGGAGTTGGTTTATAATGAGATTGGTCAGCTGAAGGATAAGAAGCAGGCGGATGGTTTCAGTACGAATACATATCTTTATAATGAGCGCGGCTGGCTTACTAAAACTGATGCGCCACTGTTTGATATGACATTGCAGTATAATCATGGCACTGGAGGAAATTTCAATGGAAACATTACATCGATGTTTACTCAGGCAAATGGAAATACAGCTAAGACTTTTACCTATACCTACGACAGGCTCAACAGGCTGACCGCCGGCACGACGGGAACTATCTTTGAAAATGCAATCACTTATGACCCGAATGGCAACATCAACACGCTGACAAGAAATGGTTCTGCAGCTCAGGTGTATACTTACATCGGGAACAGGGCAAGGAAGGTTACTGGCGGTGCCACAAGAGGCTATACCTATGATGCCAATGGCAATGCGCTGACCGATACGGTAAATACCTTTTCATATAATGTTTTAAACTTGCCTACAGTAATTACAGGAGCGAATGCCTCCACTTACACTTATGACGCGACAGGCCGGAAATTGAAACGGGTAAAAGGTGCAGTGACAACGCAATATATTAATGGAATCCAGTACACAGGAACTACTATTGACTTCGTCCAGACTGAAGAGGGCGTAGCGAGAAGGAATACGGCAACCCAGTATTTATACGATTACAATATCAGCGATCATCTGGGTAACAGCAGGGTAACTTTTGAACTCTCCGGCTCGACGCCGACCAAGATACAGGCCGATGATTATTATCCGTTTGGAAAGCGCATCATATCTACACCGGGAGTGGGTGTAGATATGAAATATACTTATAACGGTAAGGAGATTCAAGATGGATTGGAGCAGTATGATTATGGCGCGCGGTTTTATGATCCGGTTGTTGCGAGGTGGACGAGTGTGGATCCGATGGCGGAACTTGATAGAGCTTATTCTCCTTTCAATTATGCAAGGAATAATCCTATGCGTTATATTGATCCAACAGGAATGATTTGGGAGGATCCTGAAGAAGCAAAAAAGTTAAAAGAAAGAATATTAGCAACACTTGGCCAGATACAATCTGACAAGGTGAAATTGCAAGGTCAAATTGATAACTCTGAAGGTCTAACAGATAAAGCTAAAGGGAAGCTTCAGAAAAAAATTGACATGCTGTCTGAAAGAGCAACAGAGCTAGCACGATCTAGTAATGATATTGATGAACTAGGAGCAAGTGAAAATATATTTCGGTTAGCCTCAGGGAGTGATTATAATCACGTTGTAAAAGATAAAGATGGAGTAATTAATATTATGGGCCCAAATGATGCTTTACATATACATGAAATTAGACATGTTGCGGATGCGTTAAAATCCGTGCAAGGACTAGAATTCAATGGCGATTACATAGGTAAAAAAGGCTTAGGTGCCTTTTTTACCTCGGAAAGGAGCGGACATCGTGCTCAATTTGCTTATGATCCAAAGTCCATATCTTCTGTTAGTAGTTTTAACCAAATCAACATAAGGTTCTTAGGCACATTAATGGATTCTGAAGGTAAACCCGTTTACAAAATATTTAATGATTACTGGAAACAACTATCAAATGAAGAGAAGAAATCTATTGAATAGGTCGCTTAAGTCTATACTTATACTAAGTGTTTGCATTTTCGGCTGCAAGACCAGGTCTTATTTGCCGTTAGATTTATATGGAGTATATAAGATTAAAGGTAGCGCCGAAGAACTTATACTCAATAATAAATCGTTCGTTTTTAAAGCTGAAGGAAACAAACACTCTTCAGAGTGGGTGTGCTGTGAAGTGATAAGTGAGGGAAGTTGGCAATTGGATCATGGAACTGGTTTTCTAATTCTTAAGTCTAGGCCATCATTGGACAGTGCATTAAAAATTACAGCATCCGAGAGGATAGAAAATATTGGCGACACAATAAAGGTCTTTATTGAGAATCCTATAGAGCAGTTTTATAGAAAATCAGGCATAAAAATAAGAGATATCACATATGGGATATATATAGAAGCCGAGAACGGTTATTTATCAGATCTATTAGCAGCAGGATATATCCGAAATTTCGCATATTTCTTAAGGCCAAAGGGTGTTAAAATTCAAAGAATTATGATTACAATAAGTCCAGGGCCACTTTTTGGCGGAAGAAACATTGGCGTAAAGGAGGCATTTGGTGTTCACAGTTTTAAGGATGTTAAATCCAATATCATTAAGATAGACATTCCGGATTTGACATATGAATTTTTAACATATTTAAGAGTAGAAAATGAATTTGTCAAGATATTGAACAGAAATAATTTGATGTTTAACGGCAAGATTTATTCTAAAAAATAATAATGCTTGACACGACCATGCCGACATGAATAAAGTATCTAGAATTTCTGGGATGAGCACAGCTAAAGGAAATTTACATGAAATTGGAGCGGAAAAAAATAGGAAAGGTGTATAGCTATGGCTTTGAACTAGATACAAATGGAAAAGCAGATTTAAAATGGCCGGATAAAAATCCAAGGTTAATGAAAATAAATCCTTTCGTAGAGGAGATGCTAAAGACATACAGATGGACACCGCCCCATAGACTTAAATGCATTAGTTGCCTGATTAGAAGAAATGCGGATTTAACAATAATATTCATAACCAATGAAAAGTACATTTATTATAAACTTGAAATATCTGAAGAAGGAGGAGTTGGAAAGAAACTTTTCTCGGATAGGATTAATATGAAATAAATGTGTTAGGCAGATGAGCTCTTGGGAGTTTAAATTCGGTAATATTTGATTACCCTGATTGAGTCATGATATGTCCTATTCCAGCAGAACAATTGAATATTATGAAAAATTTATTTATATATTTTGTGATTATCTTAGTCTTCAAGACTTTGGGCTGCGCACAGCAAAGTCGACGACAAGATCTTGGGGCAAAGTTTGAAAAGCCAAAACTTAAGCCGCCAGTTCCAAAATTGCAAGGCGGTGATATTAATGGAACTTATCTGCGAAAGGATCTCAGAAATGAGAAATTGATCTTTTCTGGACCTAGATTTTCATATGAAATGCCAATAAATAGGCATAATCCTGAATTTAATTGTTGCGACACAATCACTTTTGGTACGTGGAAACAGCATGGTAAAGATTTTATTGCACTAACATCAGCGCAATTTTTATTCGAGAAAGATTTAGGAGTAGATGTTACAGAATCTCAAGTTGGTCAACAGGATTCTATCAGACTATTAGTTACAAACCTCATAGAGAGTCAACTTAAATTTACAGGTAATAAGCGCGATGTAATTTACAGTTTAAAAATTTTCACGCCAAGCGGATCGAAGATCATAAATGCCGAGCCGAGAGGTAGCGGTAACAGCTTTAAATTTTTGATGGGAAAAAATGAGGTGATAGAAAAGTTCTACATTACTGCTTCACCCGGGCAGGCTTTCTGGGGAAGAAATAAGGGAGTTGAATCGGTTAATACAAAACTTTATGAAGTAAGGAGGTTCTCCTCCAACTATTTTATTGTTAATATACCTCTTCTCACGTATGATTTTTTAACCTACTTGCGGTTGAACGGGGACTTTATTAAAATTAATAATAATAGAAGTCTTGTGTGGGATGGTAAAATTTACGAGAAAAATTGAATGGTAAAACTTTCAAAATATCTTTGAGTAAGAATGAGGAGGTAATATCTTTTCATATGTGGATATACCCAGGAGTGAATTTCTGGGGTAGAGGTAAAGGAGTAGATCTTGCGTGTACAAAGTTCTATAAGGCATTGGATAAAACATCAAATCATTTTGTTGTTCTGATTCCGAGTTTGACATAAAATTATTTGACTTACAGTAGGCTAAATTGAGTGTTTATTAAGGTTGTTGCAGATAATAAATTGGAGTGGGAGAGGAAGATTTATAAGAGAAAGTAAACATATTAAGATTGTAAATTATGATGTTCCCTAGAATGCACAATGGCTGTAAGACCAAGTCTTTTAATGTAGACCATGGAATGGGCTGGTTGCAAGTAAGGCCAGATGGAGGAACTGAAAATATCCAACACATAAAATTATACACAACTTATCCAGGAATTATAATGAAATAATTATGAAAACATTGATATTAATCGCAAGCATGTTTTTTGCATGTTTGCAAGGTGCAAAATCCCAGGGTTCTCCGCCTCAACGTTTTGTTCCTCCTGTTAACTCCGTCCCCATATTTTTAGACTCAGCAAAACTAAAGATGGACATTAGAAAGCTAGACATTCTAAAGGAAATTTACATGAAATTGGAGCGGAAAAAAATAGGAATGGTGTATAGCTATGGCTTTGAAATAGATACAAATGGAAAAGCAGATTTAAAATGGCCGGATAAAAATCCAAGGTTAATGAAAATAAATCCTTTCGTAGAGGAGATGCTAAAGACATACAG
>DATFQH010000414.1:0-2787 GCA_035264385.1 Pedobacter sp. | reverse complement strand
TATCACCTATCATCCATGACGAAGAAAGATCAAGGTCATGTTTTAACGCCGCCGAGGTCAGCAAGCCGGATGCCGGCTTCCGGCACTTGCATTTTTTCCTGTATTCTTCAATCGCTCCCTGCGGATGGTGCGGACAATAATAAAATCCAGAAAGGACAATCCCTTCAGAATCCAGCAGTCCACAGATCTTTCGCTCTGCCAGAAATAGCTCATCATAGTCAAAAAAGCCCATCGCCACGCCAGATTGGTTTGACACGACGATCAGCTGATAGCCCGCAGCTATAAGACTTCTCAAACCATCTACTGCATTATCTGTCAGCGTAATCAATTCAGGGTTCACGTTATAAGGAATATCTCTGATCAGCGTCCCATCCTTATCCAGAAAAACTGCCCTGTTAACTTCCATATCTGTGGCTGGCTACATCATCTCTGATCAATTTAAGCGACTTGTGCTGTAAAACTGCTTCTTTCTCATCAGTTACCTCTCCAAACAGGCTGTTTTCAATCAGGCCACAAAGTACATGTACCAGATGAAGATGAACCTCCTGTATCCGCTGCGAACTCTGTGAAGGAACAATAAGGTTTACGTCAGCATTTTTTGCCGCCTCGCCACCGTCTCTGCCCAACATGGTGATGCATTGGATGCCCATAGCCTTCGCACAGTTGATGGCATTAATGATATTTCGGGAGGCCCCGCTGGTGCTCAGACAAAGTAACACATCTCCCGTTTGACCATAAGCCTGAATCTGCCGGCCAAATACATCGTCGTAGCCGAAATCATTTGACCAGGCTGTCAATATAGAGGTATCTGCTGTCAGGGAGATCGCAGGCAAACCGGGTCTGTTCGGAATCTCAAATCTGCCTACCAGCTCTGCCGCGAAATGCTGACTTTCTGCTGCACTGCCTCCATTACCACAAACCAGTATTTTATTGCCTCTTTTGAACGCCTCACACATGTATCCGGCTGCCTCGGCAATCGCCGGGGCGAGTACAGCAGCTGATTTTCTGAATGTTCGTGCAGCATCTTCAAATGCATCCTCAATAATATCCAGTGTCTTAACTGTATCCGGATTCAGAACCTGATCGTAAAGTACAGCCATTTGCACCGCAACCCCTTTCCATGTAAAATGTTCATGTACATGTTCCAATGCGGTCTCTCCCATCTGTTGCAGCAGCGAATCGTTATTGAGCAAGAGCGAGATTCTGTCTGCCAGAAGCTGCGGAGATTTTGGAGGCACCAAAAACCCGGTCTTACCATCGGCAACGCTATACTTTATACCGCCTACTCCGGAACCGACTACAGGTGTCGCGCAAGCCATGGCTTCAAGCGGGGTAATACCAAATGGCTCATACCACGGAGTTGTAACAAACACATCCGCTGCGTCATAATAGATATTAAGTTGACCGCGGTCTTTTTTCCCGGCGAAGATCACGCGGTCTTCCAATTCCAATTCGATAGCCAGTCGCTTTAACCGAAGCATTTCCGGACACTTGTCCAGATCGGCAGACTCTTTTTCCCCCCCAACTATAAGTAGCTTGGGGTTTGACGGATCTTTCTTTAGAATTGATAAAGCTCTGATGACATTGTCTACCCCTTTGCGCGGCACCATACGACCCAGTTGTAAAATCAGTTTTTGACCGGGATCTAATCCTAAAACCTCTCTGGAAAGCGCTTTATCCATAGGATAAAACTCAGCAGGGTTAAATCCACAGGGAATAACGCTGATCTTTGACGGGTCGGCCTGATAGTAGTTGACCAGATCTTCCAGATCCTGAGGACATTCAGCAATCAGGGCATCGGCGCTGTTCACAAGGGCGGCCTCTATATTTAGCCGTTCGGCAGGAAACCTGTCATTGTCTCCCTGATGCATTTTGCGTACACGGCCCAATGCGTGAAAGGTGATCACAAAAGGAATTTTGTACTGCCGTTTCAGCTGCATGGCAACAAGACCAGACATAAAGAAATTAGCATGGATAAGGTCATAGGTGACGGTCTCCTGTTCAATAAAACGCTGTACATCGGTACTGAATTCATCCATATACACAAGCAGCTCTTCCTTAGGGATTTGCTCTGCCGGTCCTGCGTCGATATTTATTACCCGGACTCCGGGAAAAAGATGCTCCGTTCGGAGCAGGTGCTCACTGTCTCGTCTCGTAAAAATGTCTATTTCGTATCCTGCCCGCGAAAGTTCGAGCGCCAGTTCGGCAACATAAACATTTTGGCCGCCGCTGTCTATACCACCCGGAGCGGCAAGGGGTGATGCATGTTCACTAATAAAAGCAATCTTGTTTTTCATAGGGATCGGGATTTTTGGTAGTTATTTATTCATGTAAATTTGATGTCTGTCGATGATTTTCGTAAAAAGCTCCTCCCATTGTCTTGTAAACCGCCTGATATCAAACTTCTGTAATGCCGTATGCCTGGCATTTTCGCCCATCTCTGTCGCCTTGGCCGGGTGCTCCAGAAGATAATTCATCTTCCCGATCAGGTATTTTGGGTCGGTATGTATGAAACCGTCGAAACCATCAGTAACCGTTACCGACATTTCGGTCGTGGCTAATCCCACAACCGGCAAGCCAAGCATCATAGCCTCACATACAGCCAATCCAAGACTTGTATATCTTATCGGGTTAAAAAAAAACCGGTATCTGGAAATAAATGCCGGAAGTTCCGGATGCAATACCTCTCCTATTCCATAGGCTTCAGCGCCCATACCAACCAAATCCAGCGGCACGTGCTTCCTGACAGTTTCAAATATATCGAGACCCAGCAGCCTCCCTCTTTTA
>DATFQH010000413.1:0-7291 GCA_035264385.1 Pedobacter sp. | reverse complement strand
GGGGTGCCGGGCAAGTACGGCAGTTGCATTAGTATTGGCCAGAATAGCCCAGAAAATTTCAAATTAGATTATACCTTAATATGGATGGTCAAAGACGGCTATTCAGTTAGCATTATAGATGTGTTAAAAAATAGAATCATTACAGAATGGTAAAACTTAAAAAAAACAATGATTAACAACCGAAAAGATTATGAACGAAATCTCAACATCCTGCTTGAGAAAATGGAAAGACGCGAGGTAACATTCTCCCCCCAGGTAGCACATAGCATAAAAAGCTTATTAAATGTCAGGAAAGCGCCCAATGGCCGTTATAACTTTTTAACGGTCGATGAGCATGCACGGATTACCGCAAATTCAATTGTGATGATGACGCAAAACAGGAGGTTTTTAGGCGAAGAGTCTGACGATGATGGAAAATAAAAAGGATTATCTGAGCGGTACAAGAGCTATAACTATAAATGATTCGGAAAATGTACTCAAAAGAAAACGGGGCCTACCCGAAGGCAAGTCCCGTTTAAATTAACGCTCTCACCGGCAATAATATGAATTTAATTTATAACCAAAGAATAAATCACAATCAATTTTCGAAACTACAAAGGTGTGTCAAAGCAAGGTTAATTTCAAAATTTGCGCTCCCTTTGACTACATAATTTTTCTATTTTGCCAGACATGATTCATCCCCTCCATTTCGAAAATGACCGCTATATTATTCATACATTTCTTCCATCTGATTTATTAAGATTTGATGCAATTGCAGAGGAAATCTATACAATTCTATCGGACGACTATACGCTAAGGTATATTCCGGCCAAAAGAATGACTAACCGTAAACAAGCAGTTGAATTCTTGCAGAACATGATTTTAAACTTTCATACTGGCAGAAACTACTTGCACTTCATTACCGACAAAAGACTAGGAAAAATAGTGGGTCTAGTTGATCTGATATCGCCTGAAATGGCCATGGAGCACTACCAGATTTCCCGGTATCCATTTTTTATTGAATTTTATCTGGGCAGTTTCTCCAGCGGATGCTACTTGATGACAGAAATATTGCCAGTATTAGTCAATCAGCTACTTGGCCAGGGAATTATAAACCTTGCTGCAGTTGTCAACCGAAATAATATTGCAGCCAAAAAAGTACTTAAAAAAGCCAGCTTCATTAAGAAACATCCATTTGATGATTTTCAGGATTTGTATGAAGTTGACATCCGGTTAACTGCCTAAATAAAATAAACAATCAAGATCCGGACGTAGAGAACCGCGATGTGTATCGATATTTGCCTATATCTCTATTTGACTGCAAACAACTCTCTATCAACATAATGAAGATCATCTGATTTGAAATAAGATTTTGCCCATTTATCCTCGGTATAAAGGTTGTAAGCCTTTTTAACTTTAGCTGGCTTTTGAACCGCCGTTTTATCTTTAGGCGGCGCCGGGTAACGGTTACGAATTTGAAAATGATCCACAAGCGCAATGGCTTCCAGTGCAAAAGCAGTGGCGATGTCTCTGTCCCTGATTTCAATCAAATTATCACCATTCTCCATTTCTCCGCCCTGCGCTAAATTACTCGAACCAACCCATACGACCGCATCCGGCGTGTTAAACCCGCAGACAATAAACTTATGATGTACCTGGTGGCCAAGGTCAATGCTTCGCTCCGCTACAAATGGAGGCGGCAGTATCGTTTTTCCCGGCAATCCGGTTACCCTTATACCGGTAGTTGAGGAGGGTTTGTACAACATTAGATCATTCTTAGAATCGGTTATGCCGGCAGAGAAAATATCCGTCCTTTGGTGCAGTTTTATCAAAGCTGGCGATACCGGACCAGTAGTCTTGGGATCAGATCCCATCACAGCAAATAGTACACTGCTTTGCTCCGCTTCAAGCCTGGCTGTGATCTTGTTCAAGTTTTTAAGCGCATCGGTTTCATTATGTGGCGCGAAGGTTACAAATAGGTCCATGCCACTAATATTGAAAGGATATTCCTTAGTGGAAAGATCAGAGGTTAGAAAAGGCGCAATTTCGAGCTTATCTGTCCATACCTGATTATAGACCTCTTGAAACAACTTTACTATGTTAGGATCATTGAATATGATCACATGATTAGAATTGACATACATGCCAGTCACTGAAAAATTGGTCGAACCACCCATGACCTTTACTGGAGTACGGTTTTCCCCTTTAGAAACGATCATCACTTTGTGGTGCTGGTAGCGCTTAAAGTTACCGCGCTGGATAGAAGATTCGCCATTAGCCTGTTTCTTGTCCACCTTACGGAATTCTGCCTCAAACAAGTCTTCAGGTTCAGGTTCATCGGGATTATGATGTAAAGCCGCGTCATCAAGCATTAACCTAATTCTTCCTTCACCGGCCAGCGTAAGAAAGTGCCGCAATAAGTCAGGTTCATTCAAATCATACGCAAAAATATCCAAGAACAAAGTTTTATCTTTAAGAACACCTTCTATCAGGTCAAATATTTTTGTACGGGCAGTAAAACCCGACCATTTATATTCATCAAGATAAGTGTAAGCCACCCCATCTGAACTAACCCCTGCTGACACATTGGGGTCAAAAAGCAAATCAGCATTTTTAGGCTTAAATCCCGCTTTGCTCCCGAAATGACTGATGAACGCCTGTGACTGAGTAAATCCTCTCGTAAACCCGAGTTCGATGCCATCTTTAACAAATGGGATCAGTGTAGTTTCTTTGACCACACTCAAACCTCTGTCAATTGGTAGTAGCAGCCCATCTTCAAAATACCTCGGGGTTACCGTATAAATATACTTGCCGTGCACCACTTTTTTCTGGTGAATTCCTCCCGGAACATGGAGCCACCGGAATTTTTGAATCGGTGAATTAACAGTTGAGCGGGCAGGTTCAGTCGCAACTTGCGCATGAATTGAGGGATCAGCAAATTGCAGCTTATTGAAAAGATAATAAGGATCAAGTCCTTCGGGCTGGCACTGGATGGTAAAACCAGCGAGTTCTTTTGAATCCTTTTTGTCAAGGTTAAAGGCAAGTAAAACTTTAGCATCGCCGGTCAAGATCTCGACCGTTAGAGAGGTTAATGGATTGCTCATGAGGTTTGTTATGTAAAATGAAACAGGTTAATTTTTAAAGGAAAGTTAATATTTACTCTCTTAACTTCCTAATTATTATTGCATTAACAAAATATCAAAATTGTATTTTTCCAGCTAATAAGTTAATAAACCTATAATAGGTGAGCTATCCAAAACGAGCTGTTATTTTAAAGTATAATTTAAATCACCATCTTTATTTACCACCAAATGGATTGACGTAATTGAAACAAAGACAAATGAATAAGATCAGGGAAATAATGTTGAAAAATAAGGAAAAGGCTGACCTTGAATTGTTCCAAAAGATCAAGGCCGATTCCAAACCTGATGCAAGTGACCTGTGGGCAATTTCAGAAGAAAGATTTATCGAATGGCGCAAGCTTCATGACTTCCCGGTCCTTCTGGCTCACTTTGACAAAGTACTGCTCTTGTTCAAAGAATGGAAGCTAGCCAATAATCTTACCAACGAAATAATTATTACTCATGGGCAAATCACACCGTTCCTAGAGCACAAGCGTTTTGCAAAAAAAGACAAGATGCTTTATATGTGCAGACATAGCACTGTGGACAGGCAGCAAGAGGCAATCAACTATAAAATACCTCCGCCGCAAAGCCTTTCATTCGGACAGCCGGTTAAGAACGAGCTTATTTATTCTTTCACATCTTATCTGGACTGGCTGAAGCAAAAAAAGAAAACACAGAACATCCTACATATAAATACCCGACATGAACCAAATACAGTGAATGAAAGGGTTTTCATCCATGCCGATGTGTACGCTCCATCGAGTGATTTTGAACTACTCAAGATGGGAGGAATCGCTGTACCAGTAGATCAATATTCCATCTTGAAGCGCGGAAAACGTTTGGAATTTGCAAACCTTTGCGGCTTAACATTTTCCGGAAGAATCAATTTTGGAGAAGACGGAAACCTTAGTTGCTCCTATTGTGCCTGCGACAACTGGACATTTGAAGACGTAGATCTGCCATTGCTTAAGCTCGACCACTGCTCTGTCAACCAATTAATTATGGACGGATCAAAGATGCAGCAATGGGAAATTTATGATTGTGTAGTCAACGGAGATATATATAATTCCAAACTGTATGATAGCCGGATCATCGGTGGCGGTTTTAATCCAGTAACACAGGACTGCACGTTGTCCAACACTCATATTGGAATAGACCAGAATATTGTGGATAATAACTTCCAGGCTTACAAATCATTCAAAAAGATCTATCAGGCCCAGGGAGAAGACGGGCTCGCTAAACTGTACTACATCCGGGAGAACGAATTCATCAGAAAACGGATCAAGGGCTGGATGTTTCTAACCAAATCTCTTAGTTATTATTATTGGGAATATGGTAATAAGCCCCACAGGATCATTTATCTATCGCTTGGGGTCATCATTCTGTTTGCAATCATGTTTCAACTGGATAGTGGACTGATCGCGATCAACTCCGCCGCGGTTAAAGAATTTGATTTTGGAACAAGCTTATATTTCAGCACAATCACCTTTACTACCTTAGGCTATGGTGATCTCAGCCCGACAGGATGGTTAAGAATTCTTGCATCCATTGAAGCTTTCATTGGTGTAATCAACATGGGATTCCTCATTGCCGGATTTTCTAACAACAAGTATTAGAACTCTTCATGTGTTTCTTAATTACCTTGATAATATTCCTCGCTTAAAACACGTACATGGATACCCTATACATCATTGGAAACGGATTTGATATTTATCACGGACTTCCGACTACATATGCTGACTTTCACCAATATATTTCAGGCTATAATCCGGAGCTGGAAGATCAACTTGAGGAATACTTCAGGCTGGGTACCGGCAAAAACTACTTATGGAAAGATTTTGAAGCCGATCTAGCTACATTTTGCTACAAATCATTTTTTGACGCGCATGATAATAGCGACACCTTGAGTGAAAGCTACAAGCCAAGCGATGCATTTGGTGTACAGGATGAGATTACTGAAGAAGCAGAGCGATTAGTATCAAACCTACAAGAGGCCTTTCGGGAATGGGTAGAAGGTATTGAAATCCATGAAGAAGTCCCCAGTAGCATCAAACCACTGGAATTCTCCAAAACAGCAAAATTTCTGAACTTCAACTATACCGCGACGCTCGAAATACTATATCAAATTCCCAGGGAGCAAATTCTATATATTCACAATAAAGCCGAAGAATATAGAGGAGAGTTGATATTCGGGCATGGCAAACAAGAAGAATCCATACCACGAACAGATGATTTGGATGAATACGGCAACAGCAATCGTACACCGTTTACCGATGCTGAAGATGCCGCACGTGCTGTTTTTTATGAATTCATAAAGCCTACTGATGAAGTGATCAAAGTACACAAAGCTTTCTTCAAAGGTTTGCGGCACATAAAAAATATCCAGATTTTAGGTCATTCCGCTGCTGAAGTTGATTGGCCCTATTTTCAGCTGATCTCACAATATGCTTCCATGGCTGAATGGGCAATCACCTATTATGGCCGTCAGGATCGCGACGATAAACTTAAACAAGCATCACAAATGTTAAATCTAGCATCGACTAAAATCAAACTGATCCAATTTAGTGACTTATTTATTATAGATCGGCTGTAAAATCCATATCGCCAAGTGCTCTAACGCCTCGGCTTCTCTTTTATCTTTACAAATATTTATTTTATACGTATAGTGATTGGAGAAATGGTTCTGTGCTGTTAACCGGTCTATGTGAATATTCTGTTTGATCAGCTTTTTCATTAAAGTATGGGTAGACTCATGCCTCAAATCAGTCCCAAACCTGACCTGAAATTTATTGGTGCTTCCGACATACATTAATTGATCCAATTGATCAAAAATCAAGTAAACCCCCATTATGTTCTTATAATTTTTCACCTCCTGAAAAGTAAGGGTACCGCTGTTGACCAGTTCATCTAATTTGTCTGAAATATGCTGTATTTGAAGTTGCATCTAAAAATGTTGAAAATTTAGTAACAGTACCAGTAAATGTAGGCGATAATTTATTCTCCACAACTCAAAGGTGGGTATTTCACCAAAACTGCTCACTTATTCCGCATTTAATACCGATTTCGTTTATTTCAAGCATAAATAGCCATTTCGAGGAATGCTTACTTGATGTTAAAAAACCTAATTTTAGGCCGAAATCGGCCTTAAAAGACTGTTTGGAGGTGTTGTATATTACAATGAATGTGACCCCTTCAGTTCAATTCAACGTGGCCGCCTGAAGGGCTTTAAAGAAGTAGGTTTGAATTAACTTTTAGATCTCAAAGGTAAGTAACTTCTGGTAGTCCTTCCAATTCCCCTTAATCTCGTAGCATTCTAGACTGTCCAAAAATAGGAGTTTTAAGCCACGCAATAGCCCAACCTTAACACCATATCACCCTCCCTAAAGATCGTCTCTCAGAGACCTTAAAATCACTCAAATCAGAGCCTTCAATTTTGAAGATCAATCACTCGAAATATGGCTTTAAAGATCAAAACGGCCACATTGAATTGAAATGAAGGGGTCAATTTAGTGGGTATAAATTGGCCAGCTTAGTGGGTACTTACTGCAAACTTTTGTTGAAACTCCCAGTTTGAACTCTGTCAGCCTCTAGTTCACACAAAATCCTTACTCATAACTGGCCTCTTCTAATTTCTTAGGACGGGTCTTTCTCATACTTTCGCCTACAGCGTCGACACGGTGCGCATTGTGAACAATTCGGTCTAATACCGCATCAGCTATTGTCTTATCTCCAATCATATCAAACCAGGCACTAACTGGAAGCTGGGAGGTAATGATCAATGACATCTTTTCGTGACGGTCTTCCACAATTTCCATCAGCATAGCCCTTGACTGTGCATCCAGAGGATGAAGGCCAAAGTCATCCAGGATCAAAAGCTCCGTCCGTTCGATCTTAGTCATCTCCTTCATATAGCTGTTGTCCGCCTTGGCTTGTTTTAATCGCGTGAAAAGTTTAGGTGCACTCCAGTACAGCACTTTGTATCCACCTGCACAAGCCTGATAACCTAAAGCGGAAGCTAAATAGCTTTTACCGATTCCGGTAGGACCAGTAATCAACACATTTTCATGCTTATCCACAAAGGCACATTCCGATAGCCGCATAATTTGTGTACGGTCAATCTTTCGATCGCGATGAAAATTAATCTCCTCCACAGAGGCTTTATATCGGAACTTCGCAGCATCAATAAG
>DATFQH010000412.1:0-12382 GCA_035264385.1 Pedobacter sp. | reverse complement strand
GTGTCAGGTGGCAGGATTGGTTATAATATTGAGAGGTCTGCTAAAATCGACAGAAGTTTAGGTATAGATAGAATTCGTTATAGTCACTTTAAAGTGGGACGATTCTGGCACTCAGAATCTACTTGGCAGGATTGCAAAGGTGGCCACCATATACTAAAAACACTTAAAGCGAGCCAAAACACTGTATCGTATCTGGATGGCACATTAGTACTTAATCATGGCAACTCTGCGTCTTCGGTAAATGTAACCAAGTTCCACGACACTGCTCGAAACGAAGCGTTTAAAAGGTTGAGAGACAAGCATGGAGAGGAATATCTCAGGCATTTAAATAGTACTAAGTGATTTCTTTATTATCATCATTAAAGACGGATGCGCTTTGCAATAATCGAAAATAGCCGAGTTGAGGCTCGGTCAGGATTAAAAGGAACTTGTCCAGCATGCAATCAGCTTGTAATTGCGCGATGTGGCAAAATAAGGGTTCATCATTGGTCACATCAAAGGGAAAAGATGTGCGACAAATGGTGGGAGAATGAAACTGAGTGGCACCGCTCTTGGAAGAATAATTATCCGGAAGATTACCAGGAGATATCTTTACTTGACCAAGAAACTGGCGAACGCCATTTTGCAGATGTTAAAACCGAGCATCGGTTAGTAATCGAATTTCAGCACTCTCCGATACACTATGAGGAACGAATGTCGCGCGAGAAGTTTTATGGTAATATGGTTTGGGTGGTCGATGGTTCTCGACTTAAAAATGACTATAAACGTTTTGCCAGGGAAGCATCTAACTTTTACGGCATAAATAAGGGGTTATTCAAAGTAAATTACCCAGAAGATTGCTTTCCAAATTCATGGCTGGAAAGTACTGTTCCTATTGTCTTCGACTTTCAACAACTAGGATCAATAGCAAACGTCAATGATAAGGGCAGATATTTATACTGTTTATTTCCCATAAGAATTGGGGACAGCGCAATTATTGCCGAGATACCCTATCAAGCGTTCATTAAAAGCACTCTTAAGGGTGAATGGAGTTTAAGAATGGATTCGTTTATGACTAAATTATTAGAAATAAAAAAGGAATATCACGAGAGGCAAGCCTCAGAGGAAGAACGACGACATAGATCGAATCGCAGTGAGTTTACTAATAGATATATTTATAAGAGAAGAAGGGTAAAGTAATTAATTACCACACAAAGTTAAGGCTTCTCACCTCAACACATGGCAAGAAATTCCGGCATAAACGCACGACCGTCTACACAGCCCATTTATTCCGTTGCTACTTGCATTTAGATTGAGCTGAAAGCTTGGTCGGGTTCTATAATTAATAATCATTATGGAACTACAAAACTATTACAACGTGGCTGAGGTACAGCTTACCTACAAGCCGAATTACAAACCATCAGAAAGACCAGAGGTCAGTACGTCTAAACAGGCTTATGATATCTTTATTGCACATTGGGCGATGGGAAGGATTGAACTAATTGAAGAGTTTAAGATTCTACTGTTAAATAGACGCAATAAAGTTCTGGGATTGGTGGATATTTCAGTCGGGGGTATATCAGCAACGTATGTCGACGCTAAGGTTATCTTTGCGGTTGCATTGAAGTCAGGAGCAAGTGGGGTGATATTATGCCACAATCATCCAAGTCAGGAGTTGCAACCGAGTCAGGCTGATATTGCTTTAACTAGAAAATTGCAGGAGGGTGGTAAGTTGCTTGATATATTGATCTTGGATCATTTGATCGTGAGTGGTGATGGGTATTATAGTTTCTCCGATGGTGGGGTGATTTAGAAGAGTGTTTGCTATCTTGCAATCCAGTTAACATATTTATAAACTTGCGCGCCAACTGCGCGCCAAATACATGAAATAAGCCTAGAATATTTACAATAGACAAAGACATTCAAAACCCTATAAACAAAAAAAGACGACGTCTGGAGCAACGTCGCCTTAATTAAGGATAAATCCTCGTACCCTGGAAGGGATTCGAACCCCTGACCCACGGTTTAGAAAACCGTTGCTCTATCCAACTGAGCTACCAAGGCATTCCTCTTAGGAGCGCCAAAGATATAAAAACGCCTGAATAAGCGCAAATCTAATTTGACAATTTTATTGATCTGTGTTCAGTATAGCAACAAAATAAACTACAAATGAAAATATGAAAAGTACAGTCATGTTCGCATTAATCCTAATAACCTGTATTACTGTTGTTTCTGTGAATTTATGCGCCCAAGGACCAATGAAAATACCATTGGATAATCGCCAGGAAATTGTTAATAGATGATTAGCAAACTAAGAAACACTGATTTTCTTATGCGGATGCTGTTCTATATAAGAAACAATTAGGTTGAGAATATAGTCGTTGGAAGGATAAGCTTGTAGCGCAGATTTTAAAGTCCCCGTTTCATTAATATCAGTATAATTAGAAATGTAGCCCATTCCGTAAAACTTACCCTGCTCTACCAGCAGGCAGCTTTGTTCATCCTCATTTCTGCCTTTATCTATGACAGCAAATGAAGGCAGCATACCTTTTAACTGTTCTATGGCATACTTTACCCGCACATTGTAGGCGGCGGCAGATTCTTTTCCTGCGCAGGCACCGGCGCAATCACCCGTCTCATGCGCTGTGCAGACGCTTCTTCCCCTTTGTATGTAGCAAAGCTTTTCGCACAACAGGTGATCTTTGATCAGCAGTTTCAAAAGATTATGCCCTTCAAGGAGGGTATTGAAACTGTAGAGTGCAGGGGTATTTTTCTTAAATTTATCTATTCCAAGCCTCAGGTAGCCTTTCTGATCATCAAAAACGTACAGACCGTACTTGTGTTCAAAGCGCTTCAAGGCACGGTTATTCTCAGGCCAAAGCCGCTTGATCTCGGACGCTTCAAGTATAAAGGCCATCAGTTCAGTTCCGCAGAGCTCAAAATCGACGCTATAGATGTCCTTCAGGAAATTTTGCCGTTGCCGGCTTGGATTATTGCCCGTAAAATGTGAGCAGACACGTTTCTTTAAACTTTTGGCCTTGCCAACGTAGATCACCTTTCCCTTTTGATCTTTAAAATAGTAAACACCAGGGCTCAGCGGAAGCTTGTCCACCTCGGCCCGGGAAAGATTTGGCGGCAGCGCCTGCTCTTTAGCGCCCTTGCTCAGGGTCTGTAGAATCACTCCATCCGTATCTGCCTCAAGTAACATACCCAATAGTATGGCTGTGGCAGCGGCATCACCACCGGCCCGGTGCCTGTTGTTGCTTTCGATGTTCAGCGCTTTGCACAATTTCCCCAGGCTGTACGAGCTATGCCCCGGTAGCAGCTTCCGGCTCAGCCTTACTGTACAAAGTTTCCTGGATTGCAGTTGATAGCCCGCGATAGACAACTGGTGTCTGACAAAAGAAAAATCAAAATTGACGTTGTGGGCTACGAAGATTTTGTCCTGCAGCAAATCAAAAATTCGTTCAGCTACATCATTAAATACGGGTGCATCCTGTACCATTTCGTTACTGATGCCTGTAAGCGTCTCAATATAAGCAGGTATTTCCTGTAGCGGGTTAATAAGTGTTTCATAACGGTCTGTTACCGAGACTCCATCATGAACCAAAATTGAGATTTCAGTAATCCCATTGCCTGAAGCAAATCCACCCGTCGTTTCTATATCTACTATTGCGTAAAGCATATGCTGAACTTTGATGATTGAGGTGTAAATATGCTAAATATTTTAGTAATAAAAACAGAATACTGTCAGGTTATTTAAATTTTTATGCAAATTATTATCTCAGAACCAATAGTGGCATATTAATAGCATGTTACAAATAACAAAACGCAATATTAAGATTATGAAAATTTTAGCAGTGGATGATGACAGGGATATAGTCGAGGTAATCAAGATTATATTAGAAGATGAGGGGTATGAGGTATCCACACTAACAAGCGGAATTGATGTGCTCAAGGTGATCGCTTTAATCCGGCCAGACCTGATTTTATTGGATGTCATGCTTGGTGGTATTGACGGGCGGGACATTTGCAGGCAGATAAAAAACCACGATTTGTTTAAAGCCATTCCAGTAATTATGATCTCGGCAAGTCATAATTTACAGAGTCTGCTGGAATTTCCCGGTTCACCAGATGACTTCATAGCCAAACCTTTTGATATCGATCGTTTGGTAAAAATAGTCAAGGCTCAACTCGCAGCCTAAAATTGATCCATACAATAGTGTACTAATTAATAAAAAAAAAGCACTAAATATTATTGGATGAAATCAGGAAGTTAAAATACTTACCGGATTACTAAGCATCTTATGTATAGGACATTTATCTGCAATTTGCATGAGCCTGTTGCGCTGCTCCTCATCCAGATTCCCAATGAGTTCAATCTTTCTGCTGATGGTAGTAGATTTGTTCATTTCCTCTTCCTTGCATATCGCAAGTTCAATTTTCACAGATTCCAACTCCATCTGCTTCCTGTCCGCATACATTCGTATAGTTATGGCAGTACAGCTTCCAAGGCTGGCCAGCAGCAGAGCCCCCGGGTTCATCCCTTCGTCAGTTCCTCCAAGCTCTTTCGGCTCATCTGAGTAAATAAAGTGACCACCGGCATATACTTTTGTTTTGTAATGAGATCTGTCCAGTTCTGTAATCGCAGTAATCTGATTGCCCGCCATAATATTATGTTATCTTGTTGTTATCCGAAAAAAAGGTAGCAAAGTCCGATGGCCGTGCAAACACCTACCAGATCTGCCAGCAACATAGCTCCAATAGCATACCGGGTGTTTTTGATGTTAACTGCACCGAAATAAACGGCTACGACGTAAAAAGTAGTATCTGAGGAACCCTGTAAAATACTGGACAAACGTCCGGCAAAGGAATCGGCACCATGGGTAGTGATCGTATCTACCATCATTCCCCTTGCACCACCACCGCTCAGTGGCCTGATCAATGCAGTAGGAATGCCATCAATGAACCTCGAATCGGCACCCAGGACGATACATAAACTCTTGAGACCATTAATCACCAAGTCAAATGTTCCGCTTGTCCTTAGCAGACTAATTGCGATTAACATGCCCACCAGGTAAGGAATGATCTTGATGGCCACCTCGAATCCGCCTTTAGCGCCGTCTATGAAAGCATCAAACACATCAATGTTTTTATATAAACCTCCGGCTATGATCAATAGAAATATCAGGAGCAGGAGCCCGTTACTTAAAATGCCGGAAAAGGATTGTAACCGCTCTGTATTCAGTGTAACCAGGTAAAGTACCAGTGCCGCGATAATGGCCGAAATACTCAGTACCCAAACCAATATGGCGGGTTGCAGAAGGCTTATCTTTTGTTTAAATGAGACAATGAACATCGCCGCCATTGTAGCCACAAAAGTGGCAATCATGCAAGGAATAAAGATTTCCGTAGGATTTGCCGAGTTAAGTGAAGCCCTGATTGCAATGATACTCACAGGAATCAGCGTAAGGCCAGAGGCATGCAGACACAGGAACATGATCTGCGCATTTGAGGCGACATCCTTACTGGGGTTGAGCTCCTGCAGACTCTCCATTGCCTTAAGGCCAAATGGAGTAGCGGCATTGTCCAGTCCGAGCAGATTGGCTGAAAAATTCATTAACATGTGCCCTGTTGCAGGATGACCCTTGGGCACATCCGGAAACAGCTTGGAAAAGAAAGGACTGATAATTCTAGACAATAACCGGATTCCCCCCGCCCGTTCGGCGATACTCATAAAGCCCATAAAGAGCGCCATGATACCGATCAGTTTTAAACAAATGTTTACCGCAGTCCAGCAGGTCTCGATCAGACCATCCAGCTTCAGCGGGTTTGCAGGATCATCGGCTTTGCCGATCACCATCCAGTTAAAAATATCAGTTTTTCCGAAGAAGATACACTTTATACTTGCCACCACTATTGCAACAATAATAAAAGCTGACCAGATCCTGCTTAATGCCATTCGTTAGTGTAAGGTTTTCAAGGTGACAATTTACCCTTTTTAAAGGAATAATATACAAATCTACCGGCTATTTTCTATGGCTTCTCATCAGTCAGGTCAAATCCCCAGGTTCTTCCTTTTTCAGTCGCAGGAATCCCGCCAACCATCCAGACCGGTGCTTTAGCGCCCTTCAGGTAATAATCAAAGAACTGCTGCTCACGGATCTGTATGTCTTTTCTGTTCTGGCGCTGAATTAAGTTGTGTGCCTCATTGTTATAATTGAGCAACCAGACCGGCTTACCGAGCCTGCGCAGGCCGTTAAACATTTCAAGTCCCTGGTACCATGGAACAGCTCCATCTGCATCATTTGACATAATCACAACCGGGGTGTTTACCTTTGGCAAAGAAAACAAAGGTGAATTTTCTATGTACAGCTCGGGCTTCTCCCAAAGTGTAGCGCCAATCCGGCTCTGTGTTTTTTCATATTGAAACTGACGGTTTAGGCCGCTTTCCCAGCGCATACCACCGTAGGCAGACGTCATATTCACTACCGGTGCACCTGCCCATGCTGCAGCATACATGTTCGTTCTGGTAATCAGGTGAGCAACCTGGTAGCCACCCCAGCTCTGGCCCTGTAAGCCTACTTTGGTGCTGTCTGCCCATGAATTTTTAGTAAGTGACCTTACCCCGGAATTGATAAACTCTTCAGCAGACCTTCCCGGATATCCTTTTTCATAACTGATATCGGGTGCAAAAACCAGGTACCCATTACTTACAAAATAAGAAATATTCAGCCTGGAAGGCGTAGGGGCAGGAGGGACATAATTGTATAACCCGTCCGATAGTTTTTCATAAAAATAAACGATCACCGGGTATTTTTTTGCAGGATCAAAATCTTCAGGCTTATACAAAATTCCTTCAGCGTTATAGCCCTTAGGTGTACTCCATTTCACCAGTTCGGCTGTTCCCCAATTAAAGCTTTGCTGCTGTGGATTGGTATTACTCAGCTTTACTTCAACTTTCATATCGGCAGATGTATAGACATTCGGTGAACTGGTGTAATTGCCCTTATCGTAAATGTATCTTTCTGCATCTTTGGCTTTGACAAGATCAGAATAATTAAATTTTGCCATAACTAACAGTTCAGGATTTTTGCTGTCGCCAATATTGGTGCTGTAAAATCCATGCTCCTTTGTTATGTTATTAAATGCATCCAATAGTACCACCGCTTTTTTTTCCAGAAACCTTTGTTCCGGATCAAGCTTGTTATACCTGAATGTGATCTTATTCTGCAATCCGAATCCATTGGTGATATTTTTTGGGGCAATCTTGCCATCAGGTGAACAATCCCAGATGTCATACCTGTCGTAGATCAACACCGACTTGTCGTCTTCGGTCCAGCCGGCAATGCCATAAGCATCGGGCTCATCAGGAACGTCATTCAATTCATCTGTAATTTTGACGGGGATACCTGCATTTACCTGAGTCACTCTAGAGGTCAATATGTTATAAGTATACCAATTGCCTGCTTTCTTGTCAAAATACAGCACATACTTTCCGGATGGCGAAGGAGCAGCGAAACCAGCTAGTCCGGTAATGATCTTCTTTCTTACACCTGTTTTGATATCAACCAGGTAATAATCTTTGATCGTGTTTCCGCTCCATTGTTCCTGTATCCTGTTGCCATAATCTGTTGAAGTGAGTACATAGCTTGAATTACCCTCATCAATCAGTGTTGCATCGGGCAATTTCAGATCTGTTAGCGGAACAACTTTTGCATCAGCATTGAAAATTTCTATTGCAGTAAGGTAACTTCTTTTTACTTCCTTCTCAGCGTTTTTCAATTGCATAGGCTGCAGATAGTCGTCCTTATATCCCCAGATATCCAGTTTTGCATTTTCAAAATCGACCAGTGTGGTATCCTTAGGTGTTTTTACAGGGGCGATACCAAAGAACAACTTTGTACCTTCTTTATTAAATTTTAGCGCTCCATCTCCGCTAACACTCCATTTCTTTGGCATACCGTTGATCTCACTATCTACCAGTATCTGTGCGGTATCTAATGATGGTGAATTGAAATAAATGAAATAATCTTTTACTTCCTGTTTTTCAGGGCTCTGCTCTCCCAGAAATACCAGTGATTCGCCTTCTTCATCAAACAAGAAGCTCTTGAAATCGCCTTTGCCATTTACCAATGTTTTAATGCTGCCTTTTTCGATGTTCAGGAGGAATACGCCCGCTTTTGCAGTAGCATCCTTTTTAGCGCCGGTTGCTGCAAAAATCAGCTGCTTTCCATCCTTACTGAAGGTATATTCACTTACATATTTAAAAGTCCTCTCCACTCCGGTCAGCAAGTTTCTGAATATCAGGTCTGAACCTTCCTTCTGATCTTTTTTGTCCGCATCTTCATCTGCGAATCCTGTTGTACTTTTATCGGCGTCTTCCTGCGTATCTTTTTTCGTGCCCTGATCAGTTCCATTTTTTTTCGTGGTATCAAGCGGCTTTTCCAGCTGATAGGCCAGATATGCACCCGCTTTTTCCGGAAACTTGTAGTTTTTTACCCTCGGAACTTTAACCACTGAAAGATTAGCAAGGCTGACGATACCCAGTGTATCCTTAATCATTTCATCTGCTTTCTTTTTTTTGATTTTAGCGGCTCTGGTGTTTGCGTAAAACGATTTAATGCTAAATGCTGCATATTTAGAATCAGGGCTGAACTGCAAATTTTCTGCTCTGTTTACTTTTAATCTGGCATTGGTAACCAGGTTTGAAAGGTATAAGGTGGCGTCTCCCTGCTGCTGACTCACACCATAGCCAGCCCATTCACCATTGTTGCTTAGTCTTTTAAAAGATATGGCTTCCCATGTGTCGTATACGGAATGGTTTAATGGTTTTTTTTGTGCAAAGCATACACTTGCAAATAATAATAGAGCCAGGCTTAGATATTTGTACATAATTAAAATTGTGTGTTTTTACCCCCAGAGGTACGGAAGCCTAAAAATTATAAAAATTTTTATATATACCATCATTGTGCAGGTAATTTTTACAATTAAAAGCGATTTTCAATCAGATAAAACAGGAGGTAGTGCGCTCTTATAAAAAACTCATATTATCCTGAAATTTGATTTCTATTATATTGGTTTTATCAGTCTGGTACCAGTCCAATAGCAGTCTAATACCAGTCCAATAGCAGTACAATATGTATATGCAGTTTTTGGATAGCTTTGCTTCTTTGTTTGTGTAATTTTGATGGGATTTAAACAAAAAAAGACATTCGTTAGAATGTCTTTTCCTTTTATTAATAACTGTTTATTTTTCTTTCTTTTTTTGAATCTGGGCCTGTTGTTGCTGGCGCATATAATCATCCAGTCTTGCCTGGAATTTAGATTTCTTCTTAGGCTCTGCAGGTTTTGTTTTGTTATCCTGCAAGGTTTTGTGGATCTTATCATCATCTACCATCGACTTAATGATGAACTGTTGTGCAAAGGTCAGCATGTTGGCCAGGAAGTAATAATAGTTCAAGCCTGAAGGATAACTGTTCAGTACGCCCAAAAACACGATTGGCATAATGTAACCAATGTATTTCATTTGTCCGCTTGCGCCTGAGATTTGGTTATTGAAATAAGTATAGATCAGTGTGGAGATGGTCATCAGGATACACATCAGACTCAGGTGGTCTCCGATCACAGGGATGGTAAAACCGAATTTTATAAACTCATCGTAAGTAGAAAGATCCTTCATCCACAGGAAGCTTTCGCCTCTTAATTCAAATAAATTGGGAAAGAAGAAGAAAAATGCCATTACAAAAGGCAGCTGAAGCAGCATAGGCAGACAGCCGCCCAATGGGTTAACGCCTACTTGTTTATATAGCTTCAGATATTCCTGTTGCAGCAGGGTTGGGTTATCTTCGCCTACTTTTGCTTTGATTACATCCATTTCAGGCTTCAAAATTCTCATTTTGGCCATCGAAACGTAAGATTTGTAAGTAAGCGGAGACATGGCTACCTTAAGTGCAATAGTGAGCAGCAGGATAATCAGGCCGTAGTTCCAGCCAAAGCTTTCCAGCCAGTTGAATACCGGTAACACAACAAACCTGTTGATGTATTTCAGTGGCCAGTAACCCATATCTACCTGTTTCTCTATCTCATGACCCTGGTCTTTTAAGGTAGAAAACTTGTTGGTGCCAAAGTAAAAGGTAAAGGCATAGTTTTGGACAGCCAGCTGATTGAAGGCCAGTTCCATATTGGCACCATACCATTTAACTTCATTAGGTTTGGTACTCACCTTTACTTCAAGTTCTCCTTTTTCAAATGGAACGGAAGGAAGCAGTACTGCTGAAAAGAAATGCTGTTTGAAAGAGAACCATTCAATTTTACCTTCTTTAAGTTCTTCTTTTTCATCCTTGGCAATATCAAGATGGTCCGGCGCTTCGTTGATGTATTTGTAATATGGAGCGGAATATCTTTGCTCATTGGCGACAGATTTCTCCTGTTCTAATAAGGTTGCTTCCCAGTTTAGTGAGAGTGCGTTACCCTGTACTACCTGGTTTAGGCCGTTTAAATTAATATTAAGGCTAACATTGTTGCTTTTTGGCTTCAGGCTGTACAGGTATTCGATGTATTTGTCAGCTGAATAGTTCGCACGCATACTGATACCTTCGGCGCTTTTTGAAGCTGTAAAGTAAAGGTCATTTGTACTCAAAACCTTACCGCCTATATTCAGGTTCAGGCCGAATTTGTTCTGATTGCCATTGAATAGTACAACGGGCTTGCCATCAAAGCTTTTCTGACCTTTTACTTCTACTGAAAGAATTTTACCCCCTTTGTTGGTAAATATCAGTTTAAGGTTTTCATTTTCTATAACTGTCTCTTGCTCGGCACCAGACAGATTACCACCAAAGGGGCCTTTTATTGCAGCTGAATCTATGGTTGGAACTGCTGCGATCTGTGCAGCTGGTGTAATAGCAGTTACTTTTTTTGCAGAATCTGTAGCAATTCTTTCCTGCTCTTTTTTAATTTCAGCCTCACTGGGCTTGAAAAAATAGAACGAACCGGCCAGAACGATCATGATCAGGAACAAGCCTGTAAATGTATTTTTATCCATTATTGTTGTTTAAAACGCGCTTAGTTTGTTTTTTTCTTTGTAAACTCCATCGCAGCGGCGACAAATTTAACAAAAAGAGGGTGAGGATTAGCAACTGTTGATTTTAATTCAGGGTGAAACTGTCCGCCAACAAAAAAAGGATGGTTTTTAAGTTCTACAATTTCTACCAGATTGCTGTCCGGATTGATACCTGAGGCGATCATACCTGCCTCTTCATATTGGTTCAGGTAATCGTTGTTGAATTCGTAACGATGTCTATGACGCTCAGTGATGTGGGTTTTGCCGTAAGCAGCATAAGCTTTAGTGCCTTTTTTAAGGTCGCATGGATATGAACCCAGACGCATCGTACCGCCCTTGGTGGTTATCGTCTTTTGGTCTTCCATCATATTGATCACCGGATGTGCCGTTTGATCATTGATTTCTGTAGTATTGGCATCTATTAATCCGAGTACGTTTCTTCCGTATTCGATTACAGAACATTGCATGCCCAGGCAGATACCAAAAAATGGTACATTGTTTTCTCTTACATATCTGATGGCATCAATTTTACCTTCTATGCCACGGCTTCCAAAACCCGGTGCTACAAGAAGTCCATCAAGATGACCTAATTTTTCCTTCACATTGTCGGGATAGATTTCTTCTGAATGGATATATTGTACCCTTACCTTGCATTCATTTCTTGCCCCGGCATGTACAAATGATTCTGTGATTGATTTATAAGCATCAGGAAGTTCTACATATTTCCCTACAACACCAATGGTCACCTCTGAGATCGGATTCTTTAAACGTCCCAGAAAATCTTTCCAGCTTTCCATATCCGGCTCGTTTTTCTGCGCCAGTTTCAGTTTGCTCAACACAATCTTATCCAACTGTTCCTTCATCATCAACAGGGGAACGGAATAGATGGAAGAAGCGTCTATGGATTCAATTACTGCATTGACGTTTACGTTACAGAACAAAGCGATCTTTTTGCGGATTTCAGGTGTAATATGATGTTCGGTACGGCATACCAGAATATCCGGCTGGATACCGTATTCCAATAATGCTTTTACCGAGTGCTGTGTAGGTTTTGTTTTCAATTCGCCGGCTGCGGCAAGGTAAGGTACCAGGGTTAAGTGAATCACGATGGCATTGTTGGCTCCTTCTTCCCATTTAAACTGACGCACGGCCTCAATAAATGGTAGTGATTCGATATCACCTACGGTTCCTCCAAGCTCAGTAATTACGATATCGTATTTACCGCTGTCGCCCAGGATCCGCATATTTCTTTTGATCTCGTCGGTAATGTGCGGAACTACCTGAACCGTTTTACCTAAAAATTCACCCTGACGTTCCTTATTGATTACATTCTGGTAGATA
>DATFQH010000411.1:0-3976 GCA_035264385.1 Pedobacter sp. | reverse complement strand
AATACGATGAAGGAAAAATTCGGATTGGTCATAATGATCGCTGGTACATACTTAAGTATTGATCTACAAGGTGTTGTCTTGAAAAATGTTCGCTGATGAGTGCAGGTGCTGTTTTTCTGATCCTGATTCTTTTCTTCTGATCCTGATGCGCCAGTTTTAGTACCTGCGCTATTTTTAGAGGATCAGGGATGCATATCCAGCCAAGGTCATGTTCTGCAACGAACGGCGCAAGACCTACCTGGTCGGATATCGCTACCGGTGTACCCACTGAAAGACTTTCTGCGACTACGTTCGCGAAGTTTTCATTGAATGAAAATAGGACCAATAGATCAGATTGTGCAATGACATGATACTTTCTGCTGTCATCGATATGACCTGTCCATGCTATGAGAGTGTTTATTTTTAATGTTCGAGCGGTATTTTTTAATTTTTCGATATAGGTGTCATCTCCCGTTCCTGCCAATGTGAGTTTCCAGTTGAAGTCGAGGTGTTGTAGTGCTTCAAACAGAAATTCTAGGCCTTTCTTTTCTTCGATGCGGGAAAGGAATATCAGGTTGAAGGTGTCATTGTGATGGATCGACGTATTTGTCGCTGTATTTGTTTTCACGAGGTTGGGTATTATAGTGATACGGGCTTTACTGTGCAGGGTCAAAATATCCTGATGTTCCTTTTCGCTGGTAGCATGGATCAGGCAATGCTTGAATAGTTTTCGGCCGATTAGCCACTGAAGGATATACTTTAAGAATTCATGCCTGTTGCTTTTCGAGTAGGGAGTTAACATTCCTCTTGGTGACAGGATAATGGGTATCTTCCTGTATCGTGCCATCAGAAAGGACAGTACGGCAGTGAGATTCCACCAGGAATGAATATGGATGATGAGATCTTTTTGATTTGCTGATGTTGTCCGATAGATGTATGCGATCAATGTGGGTGAGAAATGCGTATGGTCTCTGGTATGTCTTTTGAAATATCGTACGTTCACGCCATCGACAAGACAGGGTTCTGCGGTGCTTACCGGAAGTTCATATCTGCCATTTGCAGTTGTGGTAATTACTTCTAATTCCAGGTCTCTTTCTACCAGTGCTTCACAAAGCAGCGCTATTGACGATATGGTTCCGCCATAGATGTATGCTGGTTTATAAGAAGGGCTAATTTGTATGATCTTCATGATACGGCAACGGGAATTAATACTTTTGTTTTTCTTAAAAACCAGTGAATGATCACCATAAGGATGTAGCTGTACATGATATTGTTGACCAGAAATTCCAGCGTATTTCCACGCCATAGTACCTGAAATAAACTGTTGAAAATAACAATGCATCCATACTGATATCCCCCGAATAACATTTCTGCCCTGTTGCAGATAGATTGAACAACCAGGCCGTAAGTCAGCATCATGATGAATACTCCTGCAGGTCCTGCGATTAGATAAGCATCCACAACCGGCCTTGTCTTTGCGGATACGGGGGAAGCCCGGTTTGCAATTCCAAATTTATACACTCTTTCCATGGCGATTTTTTCTGTATTTGGCTTTTCTGGCCATAATATTCGCGGAATAAGTGACAAAATCGTATTCTTGATGATACTGGTTTCATCGTAAAATTGGTCGTCAGAAGCTTGTTTTACATAACTTGTGAACATCCCGATCTCGCTGAATCTATCGGTAAGAAATTCCCAGTTGGTTGTGATAATTTCTTTTTCATGCTGCTCCTGAAAGAGGGTCTGGTATGCTTGTGTTCCGGCCTGCGTTTTGGTTTTTTTCTGAGTCCATGATTGCATCCTGATGATGTTAGTAAATGTTGGTAGCGCATATAGCAGTAGGTATATGGTTGGTAAGGCCATTATTAATACGATTCTTTTGTAGTAAGGATAGGCTAGGAAAACCAACAGGATGATATTGAGGATTACTGCTTCCTTGTAGCCACTTAGTATAGAGTTCGTAATATTGGCAGTAAACGCTGCGCTACCAAAGAGTAAGCTCAGGTGGTTTCTTTCAACTATTCCTGTGATCAATAAATAAGCGCTGCAGGTGATGGAGATATTTATTAGCGGTTGTTTGAATTGGATAAGACCAGGGATAAAAGTGAGGCTCATCGCGACCACATACGCGATGATGCAGTTGTTAACAAGAAAAGGGATTTTTTTTAACCGGATAAAATATTTAAGATGCGGCAGGGGCTTGATTAAAAGAATGAGACCGGTGCTAATTGCTGTATGCGCCAGCAGGGCCAGCCGCTGACATTCTGCTATGCTGTAGGTCTGCTCATTTACCAGGAATGAGGATCCGTTTGTTCTCTGGAAATAGGTGTAGCCGAGGTGATCCAAAAAATAGAATATGGAGGTAGAGCACATGAATCCTGCAAAAACAAGCTGGATCAATATTATGGGCCGCATGATCTGATGTCTCATCGGAAGGTCATAAGAAACACATCTGAAGGAAGAAATGATTGTGATGTAAAAAATGAAAAAGGATCCTGCCCAGGCAATACTATAAGACAGTACCGGGTGGTAAAAGGTGATTATGGATAAAATCCAGGGGATGTAAATGAGGAGTATTACCTTTTTTGAAATGTTATAATACACTGGATATATTTTTTACCTGGGTTTGGAAATTCCATTTTTGAATGATGGCTTTTGATGATTGCCCCATAATCTTCAATTTATCTCTGCTTTGGATGAGTTGCCGTAGTTTTTGCCTGAGGTCTGTAAGATTGTTGCTTTGGAAGATTCTGCCATTTTTAGAACAAACAAGGTCTACTGCGCAGCCAACAGTGTCGGAAACGAGGATTGCTTTGCCGGCAGCCATAGCTTCGTTTACTGCCATTCCCCAGGATTCACTTATAGAGGGCATACAAAATAAATCGCAGGCCTGATAAACTGAGGGCATTTTGCTCTGGTTTTGAAAAGGCATAAAATGTATGTTTTTGTCACTGTATTTTGTCTTCAGCTTATCTGATAATGGACCATCTCCTACAAGTAACAGATGGACTTTAGGGTCACCCAGCAGTTTGAATGCCTCAGTTAACAATTCCGGATTTTTAATGTCAATGAGCTTTCCGGCGAAAAGGATTAGAATGTCCTCTTTATTCAACTGAAGCTTCTGTCTGATTTGAAGCTCATTGTTTCTGCAGCCAAATCTTTGGTTGTCTGCTGCATGTGGTGCAAACACAAGCTGGTGGTCTGCGAGTCCGTATGCTTTGAAATAATTTCTATTCTGTGTTCCTGTAAATAATGCGGTTGATATTTGGTTGTAAACGATTTTAAGCAGTGGTTTTTTAACCAGGTTTTTCAGGCTGCTATTTCTTTGTAACAATGTGGAATCGCCACGAAAGAGAACTGGAATTCTGCCATGAAAATACCGCAGGATGGCCAGGTGGGTATAATAAGCCCAACCGTAAACAAGAATGTGGGTTGGATGGAATTCGGCAACCATTTTTATGGCTCCGGCGCTTTTTATTCCGAAAAAGTGATGTGTGCCGGGGTTTTTGGCTTTATTTTCTATGAATTGATGAGGGTATCCATCCAGTAACGGAATGTCCCATTGGATTTTGAGTTCAAAGCCTTTGTCGTACATAGCGTGCTTGCCAGCAGTATAGAATACTTTTATTTCCACAGATTGGGCAAGGAGTTTGAATACGGGTGCATAATACTGAACGGGATGTGAGCAGATGATTGCCAGTCTGGGTTTCACTTTCATATAATTTGTCCGGCTGATAAGGTAATTTCCCGGGTGCATATGTCTTTGATGTTTTGCATGTTGTGGCTCACCAGAATAATTGTTTTACCCTCATTTGTACTTAGCTGTCTAAGTTTCTCGATGCATTTTAACTGAAAATTCTGATCACCAACTGCGAGGACTTCGTCGGCAATGAAAATATCTGAATGCAGGTGGCTTGCGATAGAAAATCCTAACCGGGTATACATCCCTGAAGAGTATCTCTTGACCGGGATATCTATAAATCGTTCTAACGCTGCA
>DATFQH010000410.1:0-21389 GCA_035264385.1 Pedobacter sp. | reverse complement strand
TCTGAGGCCCAGGCTGTTGATCAGGTACGCGTCCAAAGAAGGAATCATGATCCCCGTGCAGCTCACTGTGATGATGTAATCCAGATCCTGGGTATCCCATCCTGCTTTTTTCAATCCCAGTTTCAGACATTCAGCAGCAAGTGTTATGCCTTCACTGCTATAGATATCGTTTCGCTCCTCAAAGGAAGTAGCTGCAAACACCTGCTCCGGCGACATGATCGAATACCGCTCATCAACGCCTGCATTTTCAAAGATTTTTTTTACTTTCCTGATGAACCGTTCATCCTCACCCGCCAGCCAATGATCCAGATAGGGGATAATTTCGGCTGTTTTTCTCGAATATTGAGGCAGTATTTTGGCAACGGTCCTTATTTTTACGCTCATAGAGTATCATCGGGTTCGAATGATCCACTGGTAGCGAAAAGCCCACCTCCAGCGGATCACATATTTTTTTAAATTCAATACTGCCGAATACCTCAGCAGGTCGGCCTTTTTAAAGCCTCTTAAAATAGAAATCAACCCATCATCTCTAGACATGCTGTTGAGTCTGAAAACCCAGCAGATTAACTGAAACAGACGGTAAGCCAGCCCGCTTCTGTGCAGATCATTCACAACTATACCCAATCTCGTGTGTTGCTTAAAGCCTTCCATAAGCTCAATCAGCTGCCCGTCTTTAAAGTGATGCAAGGTTAAAGTACAAAGAATAACATCGTAAACCCTATCCTGTTTAATTTCATTAAAAATATCTGCGCAGCGATAACTGATATTGGAATAACCTGCAGATAATCTTTCGGCATGCCGCACTGTAAAGCCATTGGCATCTATACCCTGCAGGTTAAATGTTATCTTCCTTTGTTTACCGAAATTTGCCAGTGCCCTCAGCATATCACCATTGCCGCAACCCACATCCAGTATGCTGATCTCATCGTCTTTCAAATGATCAGAACGCTGGTCGAGCAACCATTTTACACCCTCCAGTGTTACGGCATTACCGCCCAGAAGCCTGTTGATGCCTGCGATCTTATCCAGGGCATCACGAAGTATTTCGCCCTCCATGGCAAAATCATCCATAATTTCAGGTTCCTCACTCCGTGTTGTCGTATTTACGAACATATCAGTTAAACGGTTGTCCATGAGTTCTCTTTACTACCGCCGGCAATAGTGCCGGAAATTTGACCAATAAATTTAACATGGGCTCAAAAAGCCACTTTTTTTGCAGCACATTACTGAGTAGCCGGCCCGCGGCAAGTCTGCTTTTAAAGTTTCTGTTCCAGGCCCGCAAGTAATTTGTTTCCAGTGCTGTTCTCGACAACCTTCCCCTCACATAATCCGAGCAGTACACTGCGGCGATCTTTGCGCCATGTATCGCCATAGCCATGCCGTTACCGCAAAGCGGATGGATCAGACCGGCCGTGTCACCAACCATAATCATGTGGTCGTGTACCGCGTCCTTACTTTCAAAAGAAACCTGGCTGATGCTCAGCGGCTGATCAAATAAGTTCCTGCTCTCCTCAAATATTTGTTTCAAAAAGGGATTTTTACACACTACTCCGGCTTCAAATTCAGCGGTATTCCTGCAGGCCTTAAAATGCGCGTAATCGGTCAGGTAACAAATGTTGATGACCCCATTTTCCACTTTAGAAACGCCGCAATACCCGCCGTCGAAATTGTGCAGAGCCACCAGGTCATCAGCAAATTCACCTGCGTAATGACTCTTTACCGCAAGCCAGGGAGATTTTGTCTGTATAAACTTCCTGCCCGATCTCTGATCCAGCGCAGACCTTTTGCCATAAGCCCCGATTACGATACGGGCATGCAATACCCCCGAATTCAGCGTCTGCACTGCAAAAGAATCATTGCTGTAAACAGTGCTGCCCACAGTATCAGCGATCGTGACACAACCCAATTCAACTGCCTTATCATAAAGCAGGCTGTCCAGCGCATAACGGCTCAGGCCGAAGCCGCCCAGCGGAAGATCACAGTTTGTAAGCCGGCCAGCCGCCGATGAGAAGTCGAGTCTTTTAAGTGCCGTTGCGCCGGCTGCGAAGGGATCGACCCCCAGCCAGTACAGGTAGGGAAGGACCTCGTTAGATACATATTCTCCGCAGACCTTATGCTGCGGATAACTGTTTTTCTCAATCAGCACCACCTGTATATCCAGTTTCCGTAAATGAATCGCCGTACAGAGCCCTGCCAGCCCTCCTCCAATTATCACAACATCATTTTCAGTTTTTGGCATAATAACAATTTGTATAGACAAGTTTACTTGCTTATTGTGCAGGTTTTAGTAAATTTAGTTTTTTGCACACACATAAACCATGTATAAAATGAAGAAACGCTACATTTTGTTTTTTCTCGTATTAACGGCTTTCAGCGCGGCACCGGTATGCGCACAAAGTGTTAAGAGCAGTCTCATCCCGCAAAACCTCCGTTGCGAGTACCTGATCAATCCCAAGGGCATCGACGAACTCAGCCCCAGACTGAGCTGGTCATTCCGCAGTTCAGATACCACCGCCTTCGGGCAAAAACAAACGGCTTACAGGATCACAGTAGCCTCCGGCCCGGTACTGCTCAATGCCAAAGCAGACCAATGGGACTCGGGCTGGATCAGCAGCAGCCAAATGCAGCAGATTGAATACAAAGGTAAACCCCTGCAATCCGACAAAAATTACCACTGGCAGGTCATCGTTAAAGACGAAAAAGGAAATATTTCTCCCAAAAGCAATGCCGCGAACTGGAGTACAGGTCTGCTCAAACCCGCCGACTGGACGGCCAAATGGATTGGTACCAGCCAGGTCTTCGACCCGTCTGAACCAGATTGTAACATCATCGATCCCTGGCTGCGGAAAACTTTCAGCCTGAATACCAAAGCCGCAAAGGCGACCTTGTTTTTGGCCTCAATAGGCTATCATGAAGTTTATGTAAACGGAAAGAAGATCACGCAGGATGTATTGTCACCGGCGGTTTCAGATCATACCAAGCGGGCACGGTATGTAGCCTACGATATCGCAGCGCAGCTTAAGCCAGGGAAAAATGTCATCGCCGTATGGCTGGGCACCTCCTGGTCCATCTTTGGCCCTTATGTCAAAGCAGACCGCCCCAATACACCTATGGTGATTGCGCAGGCGGCGATTTACCAGCGGGCAAAATCTTCAGTACCGGTACTGACCATCAAAACCGATCAGAGCTGGAAAACCCAGCTCAGCCCGAACAAACTTTTGGGCAAATGGGACTTTGGTCATATGGGCGGCGAACTTTACGATGCCAACCAGGAGATCAGCAACTGGAATACCATCTCCTGCGATGAAACAAACTGGAAACAGGCCATTGTTTACCAGCCTGAACTGAAGCTATCTGCGCAGATGGTCGAGCCGAACCGGCTTTTCGCGGCCATCAAACCTGTCAGCATCAGCGACAGGCGCCCGGACGGTTCCTACCGTGTAGACATGGGCGTTAACTTTGCAGGCTTTACTGAAGTAAAACTAAAGGGAAATCCAAACGACAAAATAGAGTTCCTGTATTCCGAAAGACAGCAGGATGATATGACCTTTAACCTGCACAGTGCCTATATTCTTAACAAATCGGGCAGCGGAACCTTTCGCAACCGCTTCAATTACAGTTCGGCGCGCTGGATCACCATAAAGGGACTGAAATATAAACCCGAATTAGCAGATATCAAAGGCTGGATGGTGCGTACCAATTATCAGGACGCGGCTACATTTCAATGTGCCGATGAATTGCAGAACTGGATCTATGACCGCGTAAAATGGACCTATGAAAACCTCTCCATCGGCGGCTATATCGTAGACTGCCCACAGCGTGAGCGTCTGGGCTATGGCGGTGATGCACATGCGACCTGCGAAACCGGCATGTTCAACTACAGGGTCAGTGCCTTTTACTCCAAATGGATGGAAGACTGGCGCGACAACCAGGGCACCGAATCCGTAGTAGGCAATCTGCACGATCCTAATTTCGCGAGGAAGGCCGTTCAAAGCGGAAGGATACTCAACAACGGTATTGTGCCACATAGCGCGCCAACCTATATGGGCGGAGGCGGCCCCGCATGGGGCGGTATTGTCGTAACCCTGCCCTGGTACATTTACCAGCATGAGGGCGATAAACGCATCCTGGAAAAAAACTTTGAGCTGGTAAAAGGCTGGATCTCCTTTCTCGACCTGAATACCAAAAATAACCTGCTGCAAAGATATGGCGGTTCCTGGGACTTCCTGGGCGACTGGCTGTGGCCAAATGCCACAGCAGAAGGCATGAATAACGACAAGCCCGAAACCGTTTGCCTCAACAACAGCTACCGTGTCTTCAACCTGCTTACGGCAGCAAAGATCGCCAGAACCATCGGCAGGAACCAGCAGGCCGATGCATGGGAGAAACAGGCAGCCATCTACAAATCTGCTATCCATGCCAAATTTTATAATGCAGCAGACCAAAGCTATGCAGACGGCTCCATGGCCAACCTGGCTGCGGCCCTGCTGGCAGAAGTGCCCCCCGCAAATCTACGGGATGAAGTGATGAAAAGACTGGAGAAAGAAATACTGATCAACAAAAAAGGCCACATCCATGTAGGGATCACCGGAGGGGCAATACTCTTCAAATTACTAAGAAATATGGGCAGAGATGACCTGATTTATTCCATGACGGCTAAAACTGACTACCCGAGCTGGGGCTACATGAAAGCGAATGATGCTACCACCATCTGGGAGATGTGGGAGAAGGACCTGCCCGGACATTCCCTGCTGCACAGTTCATACCTGTATCCCGGTGCCTGGTATATCGACGGAATGGCGGGAATCCGGAAAGATCCCGAATCTCCCGGCTTTCAGAAATTCATTGTAAGGCCGCCTATGCTTACCGAAGCAGAGATGCCCTGGGCCAAAGCTTCATTTGACGCTCCTGCAGGGCTGATCAAAACGGCCTGGCAAAGGAAAGACGGTAAAATCAGCCTGCAGATCAGCGTGCCGCCAAACTGTACCGCAAGCCTGCGCTTAACAGAAAAAGAAGCTACAAACCTCAGCTATCCCGCCAAGACAGTTAAGCAGGTGGGCAGTAAAGACGGCTATGTAACCTTCGAACTGGAATCTGGAAATCACACATTAAAAACGGCCACTGCAAATTAGCAGCGGCCGCAAAACCCAACCTATCATTATTTTTATAAAAGTTTAAGCAAGCGTAAACGCAGGCAGATCTATTTTCTTACCTCCCGCCATTGCACTTTCGTGTGCCAGGATACCCACGCAGGTAATGTTTGCCGATTGTCTGGCATCAGGGAAAGGAGCGCGCTCCTGTACCAGTGCAGTTAGGAATTCATGCACCAGGTGCGGATGTGAACCGCCATGCCCCGAACCCTGTATAAACGACAAATGCTGATTGCTGTCTGCATCATAAACGCCACCGGTCGTAAAATGCTGTATCTCTTCAGGAAGCAAATGCGCATAATCAGGAATAGTTACCTTTTCAGGTGTCTCTCCAGTATGGATCACCGATTCCTCGTGCTCTACCAACGTCCATTCAAAGGACTTTTTAGACCCGTAGACATCAAAACTCTCCCTGTACTGCCTTGCAGTATTGAATAGAGATCTGGTCACCTCAGCGGCAAGATCTGAATCTTTGAATTTAATGTGGCAACTTTCTATGGCAAACGGCGAACCGTACTTAGGAATCAGATTTGCATCAATCGTACCCGATCCGAAGCAGGACACATATTCAGCATCTGCCCGGGCCAGTGCCAGCACAGGGCCAACGCAATGGGTAGCGTAGTGCATAGGAGGGAGGCCCTCCCAGTAACCCGGCCATCCTGCCATTTCCTGCTGGTGCGATGCACGCAGGAACTGCAGCTTACCCAGTTCACCCTTTTCATAAAGTTCCTTTACGAATAAAAATTCCCGGCTGTAGATCACCGTTTCCATCATCATATAGGTAAGTCCCGTTTCCTTTACCGCTTCCACGATCTGACGGCACTCTTCCTCGGTAGTTGCCATAGGAACTGTACAAGCCACATGCTTGCCCGCCCTTAGCGCCTTTAAAGATTGCTCCGCATGATTTTGTATCGGCGTATTGATGTGTACCGCATGTACCTCAGGGTCCTTTAACAGCTCATCATAATCCGCATATCTTTTCTCAATACCGAAAGCGTCGCCAATCGCATTCAGCTTTTCATTATCCCGCTGACAGATCGCGTACATATTTGCATTCGGGTGTTTTTGATAGATCGGTATAAACTCTGCACCGAAGCCCAGGCCAACTATGGCAATATTTATCTTTTTATTTTCCATTATGTATTGAAATATGTTTTTAAAAATTCAAGCCCCTCAGCCGCAAAATCATCCTGATCATCAGCGAATGGATACCAGATGCACACTGCTTCGGCCAGTTCCTTTATTTCGGGAGTAAAACTCTCTATGGCAACTATACCTTTGTAATCAATCGCCTCGAGTCCCGCTTTGAAAGCATCCCAGGGAGTCAGGCCCGTTCCCGGCGTGCCACGGTAATTTTCAGAGACCTGTACGTGCAGTAATTTATCCCCTGCAAGCCGGATGGCCTCCTCTATGTTTCTTTCCTCAATACCCATATGAAAACCATCGAGCAATATTCCTGCAGCCGGATGGTTGATGTCTTTAACCAGTCTCACCACATCCTTTGCCGTATTCACCAGGTCAGACTCAAAGCGGTTTAGTGGCTCAATAGCCAGTCTTATGCCACGTTTTTCTGCCATGTCGCATACCAAACGCAGATTTGACACCGCCAGGTCCCATTCTTTCTTCCGTTGTTCCGGAGGTACCATCCTGGCCTTCCCGACAGCAGAATACATGGGCCCAGCGAAGATGCTTATGTTCCACAGCACGCAGAAATCCAGGCAGGCCTCAATATATTTAAAACAGTTTTCATGTACCGAGGTGTTTTCGCTGGTCAGGTCACGTGTAGGACCGAAGGCCCCGCAGATGATGGCTTTTAAACCATATTTCTCCAGTCCGGCCTTCACAGCCTGCCCGTCGATCAATGCTGGGTCTTCAACTGCGATCTCTACCGCATCAAAACCCATCGCTGCTATTTTCGGGAACAATTCCTCAATAGAGGAAGTCTGAAAAGGAGAGGTCCAGAGCCAGGTGCTCACTCCGTAAGTTACATGCAAAGCCATAGCTATTCGTTTAAAGGCGTTTGGTTATTTAGTTACTTTCATTATCCCATTCATAATTCTCCAGTGACCCGGAAACGAACAAATAAACGGGTAGTCACCGGCAACCGCCGGAACTTTAAACTTCAATTTAAAAGTTTCTTCAGGATTTACCAAAGGTGTATAAAATAATACCTCCGGCATTTTAGGGACATACTGTTTTTCAGCGCCCTTCGGATCCTGTGCCAATTTATCTGCGGCTGCACCAACCTTGTCCATACTTCCCTTCTGAAGGATCAGCAGGTTGTGCTGCATGAAGTCGATATTCTTAAAGACCACTTCAACAGTGCTGCCTGCCTTTACACTGAAAGTCTTTTGCTCAAACTTCATCGCGTTCACGATCGGATTGATCACAATCACCTGATCCGCTTTTTCATTCGCAGCAGCCTTATCGTCATTCGCCGGCATTTTATGACCTGCATGCGCGTCTGCCCCGGTTCCGGTTTTAGCATGCTTTGCTATCGCTACTTTAAGCGCCTCTTTAATCCAGCGGTCATTGCTGTTCTGGCTCAGACCAGCAGCAGCCCTTAACTCGCTGCCCAACTCGGCCGACTCCGGCAGATCAGCAACTTTCAATATCACCGCCAGCCTGGTATTCAGGTTAGGATCATTGATGATACCGGTTTTCTGAACTGCAGCTATGGCTGCGGCGTTCAAGGGAAGTACTTGTACTGCCGCCTTGCGCACACCCGCTGATGGATGCGAAAGTGCCCCGATGGCGACGTTCAGCGAAGTCTCATCAGCCCCGTCCAGCAAGCCCAATCCATGTAAAGTCCATAAAGCATGTATTGCAGGCGCATTGATGCCCAGTTTATCTACGCTTTTATCCCTGATCAATTTGTATAACTCTGGTACTAAAGATTTATTTTTATGCTCCACAATCAGCCTTTGCGCAGTTGTTCTCCAGAACATATTGTCACTCTTCAAACCTCCGATAAGTGAATTCGCATTATTTTTATCCAGTGATCTGATTTTTGAAGCCGAAGCCTTGTTGTAAACAACCCTGTAAATTCTGCCATGTGTACGATCCCTTAAGGGGTTGATATAGGCATTACCCTTTCCGTTCTCAAATCCCGCAGGAGTAGGGTTGTGCTGAATGATGAAATTATACCAATCCAATACCCAAACTGCACCATCAGGACCCACTTCACTCTGTACCGGCCCGAACCATTCATCTGCACTGGCTACAAAGTTCCAGCCGTCCTTCTCTTCAAAACCCGAACCTTTTGGTTCCAGTACCGCCTCATGAACCACACGGCCGGTTGGCTCATTCACGAAAGCCACACGGTTCCAGTACGATTCAGGAAAGTTTCTGGCCGTGTACAAATTATGCCCTGCAGCAGCTGTAAAGCCATTAAAAACATCTACCTGGCGCAGGTTTTTGGTCACCACATGCATGGCATAATGGCCGTCAATTTTATCAATTGCCTTGTTAACCGGCTGGCCGATCTTAGCCAGGTAAGAAGAAGGAATCCCTAGAAAAGCACTGTGGGTATTGTTGGCGGTAGAGATAAATACATCATTGTTTTCTGAAAAGCCGAGGCCCCATGTATTGTTACTGGTACCACCCAGAAATTCCAGGTTTTTGCCATCTGTGTCAAAATGATAAGCACCCTGATTGAATTTTGTATCCTGGTTACCCACCTTTCCATTGTATCCTGAATAACCTACCGTTCCCCAGATTTTATTGTCAAAACCATACCTTAAACTGGATGGCCCCGCATGTGTATCAAATGTACCCCATCCGCTCATGATTTTCTCTCTCACATCTGCCTTATCATCACCATCGGTGTCCTTCAAAAAGATGAAGTCTGGCGCCTGTGCAATGATAACACCGCCATTGGCAAAAACAATACTGGTAGGGATGTTGAATTTCTCCGCGAAAATGGTAAACTTGTCTGCCTTACCGTCACCGTCTGTGTCTTCACAAATCTTGATCCTGTCCTGACCCTCACCCTTCACATCTCTTACCGTATTCGGATAATCGATCGTTTCTACAATCCACAAACGACCTCTTTCATCCCATGCCATGGCAATAGGTTTAAGGATATCGGGCTCAGCAGCAAACAGTTCCATTCTGAAATCAACCGGAATCTGGGTAACCAGCTGCGATTCAGCCGGGCTAAGTGCAGCCTGCAGTTTAAAACCACCTTCTCGTTTTTCGTAGTTCGGCAGTTTAGCATCTGTATATTCAGGATTAGGTTTCGGCATCTTATTCCAGTCCTTTCTGGCAGCGTCATCTACGGCCCAGAGAATCCCGTTTTCCAGCAATTTCAGGAAGCCCTGATTTTTCCAGCTGCGCTCATCGTGTCCGTAAGCCGTGTAAAATACCTTTCCCTTGCCATATTTTTTAACCCAGGTATAAGGCTCGTGATGATCACCTTCCACTCTTTCAGTCAGCACATGGATATCCTTAGCAATCTTGTCGTGTACATAAGTTTCATCCCAGGTGGTAAATGCCGGCACACCCTTCATTACCGGATGTTTAGCATCTACAACAGTAGCTGTAAAATCGCCGGTGCCATGCGTTTTAAACTGTCCGCCCACCATATTGATGTATTCCGGCGAATTCTGGAAGCACCAGGAAGCGCAATGTACGGGTATAAAACCTTTGCCGCTTTTTACATAATCCAATAACGCTTTTTCCTGTTCGGGCGTAATCTGGTCATGATTGGCGTAGATCATCAGGCCATCGTATTTGGCCAGATTGGCTTCATTAAGATCATCAGGATCGGTTGTATAAGAAATATTGATCCCGTTTTTGAAGAATTGCTGCGAAATGATCTCTGCGAATTTTTCAGAATTGTGATGCTCACTTTTGTGACCCAGCAATAGAATTTCGAGCCGGTGCGCCTTCGCGTCTTTGATAAAACTGCCTTTAAAATTGATGATGGCTGCCACGCAAAGGACAAGAATAGCCAGATACTTTTTCATACAAGTTGTTGTTTTCGTTTACAGATCATCCTGATGCACATGACGATCCGGGAATTATAATTTGGTCAGATACTATCTTTACAAAAACTAATCTCTGCAAATAACCCCGCAATACCTTTTACTTTTTTATCTGATGCTGACTGTTTTTTATCATCAATATAACTACTTTTGTTACAATCAATGCCAATAAAGAGCAGCTATTTAAACCAAAATAACACCGTATGAAAGTAGCCATTCACAAGTCTACGATTCCCGATACCCAGATGTTTGTCATTAAGGAACTGGAAGACAAGCACTTTGATCCCGTATGGCATTCCCATTCCGAATACCAGCTTTTCGTGGTGCTGAAGGGAAGCGGAACACGCTTTATTGGCGACAGTATAAAGTCATTCCGCGATACCGAACTGGTATTTACAGGAGCAGATCTGCCGCATTTATGGCGCAGTGACGAAGCCTATTTTAAAAAGGAAAACCAGCTGGGGATTCAGGGTATTGTAGTCTATCTGCAGGAAAACTTCCTGGGTGAACACATGATGCAGAAGGAGGAGATGATCGTGCTCAAAAAGCTGTTTAAAAAGTCAGCAAGAGGATTGGAATTTTACGGAGAAAAGAGAGACCTGGTTATCGGAATGATGAAGGAACTGATCCACCTGCGCGGAATCGAGAGCCTGATCCAGCTATTGAAAATCCTCGATATATTGGCCCATGCTAAAGAATACCATTACATTTCCCATACCGAATACAGCGGTCCCTTCAAAGAAAATGAAACCGACAGGATGAATAAGGTCTACGAATACGCACTGGCAAACTTCCGCAAGAAAATCTCCCTGTCAGACCTTGCCGAAATCCTGTATATGACACCGACTTCTTTCAGCCGTTATTTTACCATCAAAAACAACAAGACTTTTTCCAGGTTCATTGCAGAACTGCGCATTAAACACGCCTGTAAATTGCTGATCGAAACAGATATGCCGGTATCTACCATTTCTTACGAATGTGGTTTCAATACCCTGTCCAATTTCAACAAGCAGTTCAAAGACGTTATGCTCAAGAAACCGTCTGAATACAAAAATGAGTTCTCAGGGATATAATAGTTCTACATTTATTTACTAAACGCTGCTAATTACGCTATCCCAGCTAAGTATCTTTTTACAATTAACCTTACCTGTCGCCACGCAGCAAGGTAATATATCCTTTATAAACTTCCCATTTGTTGCCGGCCACCTTCACTTTCAACAAGTAATAATACGTGCCTTCACTCAGCGAATCTCCCGTCCAGTCGTTCTGGTACCCTTTTTTCTGGTATACGGTAGCCCCCCATCTGTTCATAATTGTCAGCTCATTGGCCTCGTACTTATTCAGACCGGGAATCATAAAGGTTTCGTTTTTATTGTCGCCGTTAGGCGTAAAAACGTTAGGTATCATGATGTCTACAACCATTTTTTCATTAGTTGCGGTATTGCTTGCGGGATCCGGATCTACTTCAAATGCAGAAACCATAGCCGTATTTCTAACCAGACCTGCCTTGATGGCCTTCACCCTGATCTTGATCTCAGCCGTCCGGCCGCTGTCGAGTTTCAGAATGTCCCAGTTTACCGTTCTGCTGCCCACATCATACGTAGCATTACCGTCCGAAAATACAAACTGTTCAAAGTTTACTTCCAGCGGCAGCACATCTCTCACTTTAATCTCTGTAGCCTGGTCGACCCCCTTGTTGATGACCCTGATAAGGTATTCATAAGAGTCGTTAATACCTGTTGATCTGAGATCGGCCACTTTGCTGATCGTCATATCGGCTACACGGGGTATCACCGGCTCTACCTCAACTATAATCGGGTCTGAAACATCAGACTCGCAACCTTCAGCATTATAAGCCACTACTTTGTAAGTCCCCGGCTGTCTGATTTCTATATCAGGAAGGTTTGCGTTGGGTATTGCCGCATCATTTCTTATCCATTGATAAGTGGTTGCATTAACAGAATTGGCACGCAATTTCAGTGAAGATCCTTCTTTGATCTTCACTGTTTGCGAACCATTGTTTTGCGCAAAGCCTGCCGTTGCACTAAGCAACAGCAGACCAGACGCAAATCTTATTTTTCCGTTAATCATGAAACAGGGAATGTTTATAAACTACTACGGAGTAGCTATAATTGTAACTGTAGGAGTTCCAGGTTGAGCAGTTACCACTACAGTCCTTGTATTTGTTGACGTAACCTGGCATCCTGTACCTAATAATAGGTTTGCATTATTTGATCCTTGTATGTATTTCACAGTTCCTGTAATTACATATGAACCAGGAGTGGTTGTGTTTAATGTAAATGTACCATCTGCAGCAATAGTTCCAACTGTGGTTCCGTTAACAGGAGCACCACCGTCTTTAACAACAGAATAAGTATAACTCAAAGCAAGGAAGTTGCCAGTGATTGCAGCTGTTTCTGTTCCTGTAACCGGTGCACCTACATCACTTGAATTTACTGTACCATTGGCCGCACAATAGGCAGCAACACTTGGCGCATCCAATGTAAGAACCAGCGGAGCCATAACAATGATTGTGTTCGAAACCGGATCAGAAGGACAGCTTCCTGAAGCCGCGTCAGAGCTGGCTGTAAGTACAACTTCATAAGAACCCGCAGTGGGGAAAGCAGCCGGAGGAGTCGCCGAAGGATAACCGCTAATAGAAGTACCGCCTTGTCTGACATCCCAACTGTAAGTAATCCCGGCCGGAGCTGTGCCCGCACTAAGCGTTAGCGGAGTACTGATACAGGTGTAAAACGTTGCCGCTGAAGCGATGTTCGCGATGAATAAAAATAAGGCTACCAAGCCTGCTTTTAAAAATGTAGTTTTTGTTTTCATGATCTTGTTGTTTTAATGATTAAATAATTACTGTTTTTTGTTTAAGACTATTTTTGTTTACTGTTTAATGCTAATTTGTTGTGACCGAAAAGCTCGGTGAGGCCGGCTTAGGATGTACATTTAATGTAAAAGGCACCGCAGTACTTTCACAGCCACCCGCATTTCTTACCCTGATTGTTCCGTTATATACAGCTACCGGCGCGCTGACCGGAACCGTTATGGTTATAGGTGATGCCGGAAGCGCCGCATTGGAAACATTCGTAAAACCCGCAGTAAGAGCAGCTGTATTCCAGGTTATGCTATACGTTGAGGGCGTTCCCGTTGTACCGGTGTAAGCCAGTGTCGCAGAAGTGATTTCCCTGCAGGCCGAAGGGAATGTTCCCAGGGTAATGGTAGGAGTAATCCCCACAATGAGCGTCACATTATCAGTACTGGGTGTGCATGCTCCATTACTGATCGTCCAGCTCAAGACATAGGTTCCTGTAACCAGATTTGTAATGCCTGTATTATAGGTAGACGCGCTTGTGAATGTCGGCGTATTAGGACCGCTGACAACGTTCCACAACCCTGTTCCTGTAGCAGGTAAATTGCCGGCAAGTGTGGTGCTGCTTACCGAACACAGCAATTGATCCGGTCCTGCATTGGCAGTGCTTGGCGTCGCAGATATGGTGATGCTTACATCAGATGTACTTGCCGGGCATGGGGCATTACTGATGGTCCATCTGAAAACGTAAGTTCCTGTAATTAATCCAGTTAATCCGCTATTGCTGGCTGAAGGTGTAGTTATGGATGCTGTGTTCGGTCCGCTGATCTGTGTCCAGGCACCGGTTCCGGCGGTTGGCGAGTTACCGGCAAGTGTGGCTGTGGTTACAGCACATAAACTCTGGTTCGTTCCCGCAATGGAAGTGGTTGGTGCTGCCGAATTATTAACGTTGACTGTTGAAGTTGAAGTTGCGCAGGAACCGCTGCTTATGGTCCACCTGAACACATAATTTCCTGGCACCATACCCGTTACAGTAGTTGTTCCTAAATTGGGATTTGTAAATGAAGGAGTATTTGGTCCACTAACAACCGTCCATGTTCCCGTCCCAACAGACGGGATGTTGCCGGCAAGAGTTGTACCTGATGCATTACATAAATTTTGAGTTGTACCCGCGTTTGATGCAGTAACCGGTGCGCCTACAACAACAGTAACATCAGAAGTACTTGCTGTACAAGGGGCATTACTGATGGTCCATCTGAATACATAAGTTCCGGTAGTTAATCCATTGACTGTAGTTGTAGAATTTGCTGCGGACCCAAAAGTTTGGGTTCCTGGTCCGCTTACTTTAGTCCACAGACCAGTACCGGTAGTAGGGGTGTTTCCTGTTAACGTAGTTGTTGTTGTTGAACACAGGCTTTGAATAGTGCCCGCGTTTGCTGTGGTTGGCGGATTATTTACAGTCACCGCAACAGATGTTCTTCCAGAATAGTATGAGGTTCCTGTCGAGGTTTCTACCGCTTCAACAGTAAAGCTTGTAGTGGCAGTCAATGCTGAAGTAACGTAACTGGAACTTGTATTGGATTGCATTAAGGTGCCGGATGAATTGTACCAGTTGTAGGTATAACCGGTTTGCGGATTAGTAACAGTCAGTGTGGCCGTAGATCCATTGCATATTGTAACTCCTGAAACTGTTGGGGGAGTAATGAAAAATGCATAATAATACCTGCCGGTAACAGCTATTCCAAGTACGGATGGACTTACTTGGTATCTTATTCCATCGTAAGTCACCCCTGGAGCCGGAAGAGTAATTTCTCTATCAATTGAACCAGAGCCCAACAAGCCGACAATTGTTGATCCCGCATAGGCAGTGCCTACTAAAGTCCCATTGTTGGTCGGCTGTATTGATATTCCATTTATTACGTCAGCTATTGAACTGTTTGCGCCAAATTTGATTGTAACCGGTGAGTTAGATTGTGGCTTACTTGCTGCAGGAAATTGCAGATTTTGCCACGCCTCAATGAGCGACAAAAGACCAACAGTTGTGGTCAGTGTTGAAAAATCAGCAATGCTTGTAGAATTTATTGGGTTTGTTGCATTAGTTACTTCAGAAAGAGTAACAAATAGCAATGTTTGGTTAGGACTAGATGTTTGAGTCGTTGCATAAACCCTTTGCGCCCTTGCACTAATCCCGCCCAAAACCATTAACATTGTTGTTAACAGCAATATGGATAATGATATATGTGCGCGTCTTCCTTTCAACCCCTGAGCGATAAGCTAATAACCTCTTGACTCTGCGTAAAATTTAGGACATAAAATCGCAGAGTTGTATAGTATACCAAACTTACCAACTCATGCTTGGATGTTCTTTGTTCATTCTATTCATTTATAACGGGCAATACTTAAACAAAATGTTATTCGTTAGTGCAGCTGTGTTTAGCTTTATCCAGTTAATTATTTGATCTTAAAAAGGTTATGATTTTGTGTGATGCATTCATATTTAACCCATGGGAAAAATGAACTTTTTAATTCCTTGAAATTGTGAACAGCACCGTGGAGCGGACGTCAGTTTTCTGCTCAACCGATACAAAAAATGTTAAATACACTCATCAGTTTTAAGTCTTTGTTTTCAGGATATTCAGGCTGGAATTATATGATCTTTAGCCTCAAAAATTAGCTTGCAAATGTATTTCCCGCGAGGCATGAACACCTGTTTTTTTGTAGGGAAAACTAGACAAATAACTAGCAATCTAATACCTGTTAGTTCGGTCTCAATAATCTCCTAATGAAGAGGAAATCAATTGATAATAATATCAGATTTCAGCTATGCTTGAACTATGGTTGATATATCCTTGACGTATCCTTTTTATATCAAATTGGATAGATCAATGATAGCTCAGCGATAGCTTAAGTATAGTTCAAGGTTAGTTTATTTCTGCACTGATATTCAATTTATTTGCTGCTTACTATTAAATTATTCAGTTCGATGTAACAACCAGCCAGATGAGAAATCAGGATCCGGTAAAGTGTTGGACATCTGAGACATAATCATAAATGTGTTCAGGAAAGCAGATTTATACAGAAGGATGTGTAGCATTAACATCCTTTAACACGTCATTAACATCTGTTAACAGTTTTATTGACAAGATTTGCAGCATAATAATCTGGTCTGGAATCTAAACCAAGAGAACTAAACTTTTTAATTAAAAATCAGATGAGAATTTTAAATGTGTTTTTGCTGTGTGCCTTGTTTCTGGCCTCATGTAGTAAGGAATCGGATACCAGCATACCGGTATCGCCGTTTGTCAGTATAATCAACACCTCGCCCACATTGGGTACCTATCTGGTGTATGTAAATGGGGCTAAGGTCATCACTTCCGGGCTGCCTTTTGGTGGAGTGATCCCTTACAGACAAGCCAATACGGGCGACGCGACGTTTAAATTTACAACAGAGAGCAGTACCGAAAGCGTGCTTACCAAAACTTTTCCGCTTGCTGAAAATACAGCATATTCGTTGTTCCTGATCGGTAAGGATGCACAGATGGATGCGTTGCTGATCAAAGATAATGTAGGTACAACTTCTACAGAAAAGGCTTTTATCAGGTTTATAAACCTGGTGCCGGATGCTCCTGATTTTGATTTGACACTGCCTGCGGGAGATACGCTGGCAACTAAAAGAGGTTATAAAAAAGCGAGCGAATTTATTCCGGTAGATCCTAAGACATATAGCTTCAGCATTAAAGATAATATTACCGGGGCCGTCAAAACCACCCTGGCCGATCAGGTGCTTACAGTGGGCAAATACTATACTGTTATAGCCAGAGGGTTACTGAATGTCAGTTCAGAGATACAGCACCCTTTGAGTGCGCAGTTGATCGTTCATCAGTAGTTTAACTGCCTTTTCTGCATAAAATTACAGAATAGGGATATTGGCGTGTTTCATCAGCGTATTTTCTGCTTATCTTTGTCGCCAAAATTTTTGGTAATGAAAAGGTTAAATATGCTGAGGGCTGTGTCGTTTTATTTATTTGTATCTGTTTTCGCAGTGCTTACTGCGACGGCGCAGAGCGCTGACCAAAGCAATCCTTCACCATTAAAATTTCCGACTCCAAAAGGGTTTGCGAATCAATTATTTTACCTGCAGCGTGACCCTAATCTGAATACCCTGATCTATGAACTGAATATAGACAAAGATGGCGTATTGGATAAAGATGAGCCGGTAATTGGCTATTGGGTCCGGTATGGTGAGGGTGGTAAGAAGCAGGATATGAGTTACGTGCAGAAAAAATTCGCATACGGGGTGAATAGCAAGGAACTGGGTAAGGATCATTTTGAGATCAGATTTGTGTCTCATAAGAAGCTGCCGCTCTACCTGATCCGTTCAGAAACAGATAAGAAATTCCATATTTACGTGACCATCAACAACAAGAAGATCCAGTTAGAAAGGGTGTTTGTACGGATTGAGGGCGGTTCGTTCTGGCTGCCCAATGTGAGGTATGTTGAGCTGAGGGGCTTCAATGCCGAAAGTAATGCGGTAATTACAGAACGTATGAAAGTCTAAAATCCCTTAACAATCCTGAAAATTTAAGTATCTTTCTCTGCGACGCAGGCCGAATTTGGTGTGTGTGCGGGTATTTACTGAATTAACATGGAATTTAAAGAAAGAGAGTTTACCAACCGGTTTGCCGAATCTTCCTTATGGATTAAGATACAGCAGAATTTAAGATTTATTTTACTGGGGCTGCTGGCGGTCATTGTACTTTGGGGTACGATTTTTCAGATCGGAACTGAAGAGGTTGGTGTCATTACACGGATGGGAAGGTATACCAGAACCGTAGAGCCGGGGCTGAACCTTAAGATTCCTTTTATGGAAACGCTTCATAAAGTGCCGGTTGAGCGGCAGCAGAAACTGGAATTTGGCTTCAGGTCTTCCGGTGATGGTGGCGATTCGGAATCTCCATCGAATTATACAAAGGAGGGCTTGCAGGATGAATCGCTGATGCTGACCGGTGATCTTAACCTTGCGGATGTGGAATGGGTGGTGCAATACAGGATCAACAATGCTTATAATTATTTATTTAAGGTGCGTAATCCTGAAAGCACGCTGCGGAATATTTCTGAGGCTGCGACCAGGCAAATTGTCGGCGATCGTACGGTGAATGAGGTGCTGACGATTGGAAGGACTGAAATTACGGTGAAGCTTCACCAGCTGATCCAGGAGATCTGCAATGAATACAATATGGGAATCAAGGTTGAGCAGGTGGTGCTTCAGGATGTGAATCCGCCGGATCCTGTAAAAGCTGCTTTTAACGCGGTGAATGAGGCCCAGCAGGAGAAGGAAACGCTAATAAATCGTGCGAAATCTGAATACAATAAGGTAATTCCAAAGGCGAGCGGAGAGGCTAAGGCGACCATTCAGAAAGCAGAGGGTTATGCGATTGAGCGGGTGAATAATGCGCAGGGTGAGGTGGCAAGGTTCAACGACCTGTACAATCAATATGTGAAGGCTCCGGAGGTGACCAAAAAGCGGATCTACCTGGAGAGTATGACCAGCATTCTTTCCAAACTCGGAAATGTGGTGGTTACGGACCAGAACGGCGCAAACATTTTGCCACTGCTGCAAATGCAATTGAATAAGGATAATGCTAAAAAAGACTAATATGAGAAAGCAGATTATAATGGGTGTAGCCGCTGTATTTTTATTGTTTTGTCTGATGGCCAGCACTTTTACGGTGAGAGAATATGAACAGGTGGTGGTTACGCAGTTTGGAAAGCCTATCGGCCATGCAATCACTACGCCGGGGATCAATTTTAAAATGCCTTTTATACAGACGGCTAATATTTTCGAAAAGCGGTTTATGGAATGGGTGGGCGATCCTAATCAATTGCCTACCAAGGACAAGAAGTTTATTTTCGTAGAAACTTACGCCCGCTGGCAGATCACAGATCCGCTGCAGTTTTTTAAGAGGCTAACCAACGAGCGTGGCGCCCAGTCGCGGCTGGATGATATTCTGGATGGCGAGACCAGGAATGTGGTGGCCAAGAATAACATTGAGGAGCTGGTGCGCAGCAGCAACAGGAAGCCTGAATTGGATTCGATAGGTGAGGTGCTGGGTGATTCTCTGGCTGTTGTGGTTGTGGGCAGGGATAAGATGCAGGATATGATCCTGAAGTCTGCAAATAAGCAGGCGATTGAGCTGGGCATTAAGATTCTGGATTTCAGGTTTAAGCGGATCAATTATGTGCAGGAGGTACAGACGCAGGTGTATGAGCGGATGAAGAGTGAGCGTTTCAGGATTGCGGATAAGTTCAGGTCGGAGGGACAGGGCGAGGCTTCGAAGATAAACGGAGAGAAAGACAGGGAATTGAAGACGATTCAATCTGCGGCCTTTAAAAGGGCAGAGGAGATTAAAGGAAAAGCGGATGCTACGGCAGCGGGAATTTATGCTTCGGCTTATAATCAGTCGGGGCAGGCGCAGGGCTTGTATGCGTTTCTGAAGTCCATGGAAACGCTGGAGAAAACTTTTAGCGAGAAGACTTCGGTGATCTTGTCTACAAACAGTGAGATTTATCAGTATCTGAAGAAGTCTAATTGATCGGATTTTATGGCATAAAAAAGCGGGTGTATATTTAAATACACCCGCTTTATTTTTTTAAAGTATTCGTTATCAGTTGTCCAGCAATGCTGCTGCTGCGCTGTCCATAAACCAGGTAACCTGGCCGTCGATAGGCTTGATGAGCTGTGCGGGATACAGGTTGATGTTTTTCTCGCCTTCCAACACATGCTTTGCGGCCTCTGCTTTGCCTTCGCCGAAGACCAGGAATGCGATATTGCTTGCTTTGTTGATCAGCGGAGCGGTAAGACTGATTCTGTAGGTGGATAGCTTTTCTACATACACGGAATCTGCTTCCACTTCTCTGCTTTTAAGGATCGTTGTTCCCGGAAATAATGAGGCGGTATGGGCGTCATCTCCCATGCCCAGCAGGATCAGGTCAAATACGGGGTCGCTGTTATTGAAGTGTGCGCTGATCGCTTTTGTGTATTCGATAGCGGCTTTTTCAGGAGCCAGTGTCGTGTCTACATAGAAAATATGGTCTGCTGAGATGTTTAGCGGGTCCAAAATGGCTCTTTTGGCCATCAGCCCGTTGTAGCTTTCATGATCGGGCATTACGTTGCGCTCATCTCCGAAGAAGAAATAGACTTTTGACCAGTCTATTTTGTCTTTATAAGTGGTAGCCAGCAGTTCGTAAAGTGCCTTCGGCGAGTTGCCGCCGGTTAGTACGAAATTGAATCTGCCGTTATCGCTGATCGCTTTTTTAGCTATGGCGGCGATATAGTCGACCAGGTCTTCAAATAATTCGGGCTGGGTGTTATAAATGAGTAGGTTCATGCTGCTATTTTTCTTTGTTTAACGGCAATGTGAACCAGTGGAAGCCATCGCGGGCAATGAGTGCTTCTGCGTCTTCAGGACCCCATGAGTCTGCGGTATAATTAGGGAAACTCAATGATTTTTTGTTTTCCCATGCGTTTACCACCGGCATCAGCAGTTCCCATGCGGCTTCTACCTGATCGGCACGCATAAACTGGGTTTGATCTCCGGTCATTACGTCGAGCAGCAGTGTTTCATATGCTTCTGGTGTTTCGGTGTTGTAGGTTCCTTTGTAGTCGAATACCATGTCTACCGGGTTCAGTACCATATCCAGTCCGGGGCGTTTGCCTTGTACCTGTAAACGGATACTCATTTCCGGCTGGATGCTGATGATAAGTCTGTTTTGCTGCCAGTGCTCGGTTACTCCCGACGGGAAAATGTGGTGCGGAACGTCTTTGAACTGGATAGTGATTAGCGATGAGGTTTGAAACAGGCGTTTTCCGGTACGTACGTAGAACGGAATGCCCTGCCAGCGCCAGTTGTCTACAAAGAATTTAATAGCTGCAAATGTTTCTGTATTGGAATCGGGATCCACACCGGTTTCGTGACGGTAGCCCGGTACTTCTTTTCCTTCTACCCAGCCTTTTGAGTATTGGCCGCGTACAGTGCTGTAACGGATATCATCGGGCCCGAATGGACGCATGGCTTTCAGCACGTCTACCTTCTTGTTCCGAATTTCGTCGGCATCAAAGTTAATCGGTGTTTCCATCCCGATCAAACAAAGCAATTGCAGCAGGTGATTCTGGATCATGTCTCTGAGTGCGCCTGCGCTTTCGTAATAACCGCCTCTGTCGCCTACGCCAAGTTGCTCTGTTACTGAGATCTGTACGTGGTCTATATAGGTGCGGTTCCATAGTGGCTCCAGGAAGGAATTGGCAAAACGGAAGGCCATGATATTTTGTACGGTTTCTTTACCTAGATAGTGATCTATACGGTAGATCTGTTTTTCGGTAAAGATACTGGTAAGAATACAGTTCAGTTCTTTGGCTGATTCCAGATCGCGACC
>DATFQH010000409.1:0-11925 GCA_035264385.1 Pedobacter sp. | reverse complement strand
GTTATTGGATGCCGGGGACATCTTTCAGGGTACACCTTATTTTAACCTATATGGCGGTGAGGTGGAAATGAAGCTGATGACTGCGATGGGATATGATGCTGCTACAATGGGCAATCATGATTTTGACAACGGACTGGAAGGTTTTTATAAGCAATTGCCTCATGCTAATTTCCCTTTTTTATGTAGTAATTATGATTTTTCGAATACTTTATTGAATAAGTCTACTAAAGACTATCATGTTTTCCATAAGGCCGGGCTGAGGATCGGTGTATTTGGTATCGGGATAGAAATGACGGGTCTGGTAGAAGATAAGAACTATAGAGATGCTGTCTATCTGGATCCCATATCAAAGGCAAATGAAATAGCAGCTTTGCTGAAACAGGACTTGAAGTGTGATCTGATCATTTGCCTGTCGCATTTGGGATATTCGTATAAAACCAATAAGATTTCAGATAAGATTTTGGCGGCGAAGACCAGGCATATAGACCTGATCATTGGTGGGCATACCCACACCTTTATGCCCGAACCGGAGGACGTAAAGAACCTGGATGGTTCGGTAGCAACCATTAATCAGGTAGGTTTTGCCGGCATTAATCTGGGCAGGATAGACTATTATTTTGAAAGATATAAAGGTAGCCATGTAAAAGCAGGTTCTCCTTATTTGATTTCGAATAGGCTGTAAATTGATCAGATCAGGAATCCACCCCCGAGCAGGTCATTTCCCTCATAAAAAACGGCCGATTGTCCAGGGGCTATTGCAGATACGTTGTGGTCAAATACCACACGCATATTGTCTTTTTCCTGCACAATAGTACTCAACATACCGGCATCTTTGTACCTGATCTTGGTGATCACATTATCCAGAGGTTCGTTGATGCTTTCGTATTTGACCAGATTGACATTTCTTACCAGTGCTTCTTTCCTCTCCAATTCATCTGCGCGGCCAAGTACCACGGTATTGCTTTCTGGCAAAATCCGGGTAACAAACATGGGTTCGCCAAAAGCAACACCCAGACCTTTACGCTGCCCAATAGTATAGAATGGGTAACCTTTATGCTGCCCGATAATCATTCCGTCTCTATTAACAAAGTTTCCACCGGCTACACGATCTTCTAGGTCTTCAACTTTGTGCTTTAAGAAGGCACGATAATCGTTGTCTGGCACAAAGCAGATCTCGTAGCTTTCACTTTTCTTAGCCAGCTCTTCCTGTCCCATGTCGAGCGCCATTTGCCTGATCTCTGATTTGGCAAAAGAGCCCAAGGGAAACTGGGTACGTGCAAGATTTTCCTGTGATACGCCCCAAAGTACATAAGACTGGTCTTTGTTCTCGTCTTTTCCTTTAGAAATTACATAGCGTCCGCTGTCTTGCTGACGGACATTTGCATAGTGCCCGGTAGCAATGAATTCGCAGTCCAGTTTATTAGCCCGTTTTAATAACGCTTCCCATTTGATATGGGTATTACAGAGTACACATGGGTTTGGTGTACGGCCTGCCAGGTATTCGTCTACGAAGTTGTCGATTACGAAATCGCCAAATTCATCCCTGATGTCTAATATGTAATGGGGAAAGCCATAATTTACGGCCAGAGTGCGGGCATCGTTGATGCTGTCGAGACTGCAGCATCCGGTTTCCTTGCTACTGCTACCGGATGTGGAATAGTCCCATGTTTTCATCGTAAGTCCGATTACTTCATATCCTTGTTCATGCAGCATTACTGCTGCTACTGAACTGTCTACTCCGCCACTCATGGCTACCAGGATTCTTCCTCTTTTACTCATATTATTTAATACTGCCGCGGGTTCAAGGCCCGGTGATTAATAGAAGGCACAAAAGTACAGGAATTTGTGGAATCGCTTGTCAGAATTGAGTTTCTTTTTTGCGGCTAAAGGTATTATGACTTCAACTTCAGTGATTTTTTTTGGACTGCATTACTTTAACCTCCGCGAAAAGCATGCTTTAGTCCCTTTAAGGCACTGGATTTTGTGGAAAGAAGCAGAGTAGCGAAGGAACTTATCCGAGGCTCAGAATATTGAATTTTTGAAAAGCCGGTCGCGCCTTCTTACAACATGGAATGTTGTAAAGCCGAGTGGTGAAAGAGGTTTTCAACCTTGGGAAAACGTATTAGCAAAGCATTCAAGTGTTATTAGTCAATATTTTTTTTACCTTAGGCCTCGAGTAATGACTTTGCTTTTTTAAGATATGAGAAAGATTTTATTGTATGGTTTACTGGCCTTTCCGGCAGTTGTTTTATCGCCCTTGGCTGCTTTAGCGCAGCAGGACCTGATAAGGTATGTGAAGCCGATAATAGGCACCGAAAAAATGGGCCATACCTTTCCGGGTGCTACGGTTCCCTTCGGTTCGGTCCAGCTGAGTCCGGATACGGACACCATTCCCTATGAGATTGGTGGTAAGTACAATGGTGATGTTTATAATTATTGTGCAGGGTACAAGTACGAGGGCAAGACCATAGTTGGTTTTAGTCACACGCACTTTAGCGGTACCGGCCATTCTGATCTCGGTGATTTTCTGGTCATGCCTACTACAGGTGCATTACAGATGAACCCGGGTGTTGCGGCTGATCCTAAAGGCGGCTTTCGTTCTGCGTTCTCTCATGCCAATGAAACCGCTGAGGCTGGTTATTATAAAGTAAAGTTAGACGACGACAACATCCTCGCTGAGCTGACAACTACAAAAAGAGTCGGGATCCACCAGTATACATTTCCAAAGTCTGATCAGTCGCACATTATACTTGACCTCATGTCAGGAATTTATAATTACGACGGTAAGACAGTATGGACTTATGTACGCGTGGTAAATGATACCTTAATTACGGGTTACAGGCAGACGAATGGATGGGCCAGAACACGTACAGTATATTTTGCGATGTCATTCTCTAAGCCGTTTAAGAGTTATGGACAGAAGAATTACGATGGTGTACAGCCATACAGGGGTTTTTGGAGAAAGTTTGATCAAACCAGAAACTTCCCTGAAATAGCCGGAAAGAAACTGCGCATGTATTTTGATTTCAATACTGAAGCTGATGAAAAGATTAAGGTAAAGATGGCCCTGTCGCCGGTAAGCCAGGAAAATGCGCTTGAAAATATGCGTACTGAAGCGCAGGGATGGGACTTTAATAAGTTTAAAGGTCAGGCGCAGGCTGAATGGAATAAGGAACTGGAAAAAATAAAAATTGATGCAGCTGAAGACGAGAAGGTCAATTTTTACACCTCAATGTATCATGCTTTCATTAATCCGACCAATTACAGTGATGTGAATGGTGAATATAAAGGGTTGGATCAAGGTGTGCATAAAGCAGATGGTTTTACAAATTACACCACGTTCTCGCTTTGGGATACCTATAGGGCTTTACATCCGTTCTTTAACATTATGCAGCCCTCAAGAAATAACGACATTGTAAAGTCTATGATGGCGCATTATGATCAGAATTCATTAAAAATGCTGCCCATATGGTCGCATTATGCCAATGATAACTGGTGTATGAGTGGGTATCACAGCGTCTCTGTAATTGCGGACGCAGTTATAAAGGGTGTTTATAATGGCGATGCCAATAAGGCGCTGGATGCTTGTATCGCTACGGCTAACCGACGCGATTATGAGGGGATAGGTGAATATATAGACAAGGGTTATATTGCGGCAGAGAACAGCGGCACTTCTGTATCGAACACACTGGAATATGCTTATGATGACTGGTGTATTGCGCAGCTGGCCAAAAAACTGGGCAGGCAGGATGTTCATAATACGTTTATTAAGCGTTCTGGCAACTGGGTAAACAACTTTGATAAGTCTATCGGTTTCATGAGACCTAGAATGGCTGACGGGTCTTTCAAGAAAGAGTTTGATGCATTGAGTACCCATGCCCAGGGATTTATTGAGGGAAATACCTGGAATTACAGTTTCTTCGTACCGCATGATCCGAAAGCGATGATTGCTCAGATGGGAGGCGCTAAGAAGGTTGGTTTGCGTCTGGATTCTTTATTCACCATGCACCTGCCTGATGAGTTTTTTGCGGAAACAGAAGATATTACCCGCGAAGGGATTATCGGGGGCTATGTGCACGGCAATGAGCCTGCACACCACGTAGCTTATTTATATAATTGGATTGGTCAGCCTGCAAAAACTCAGGCTCGTGTTCGTATGATCCTTAAGATGCAGTATAAGCCTACGCCTGATGGTCTTGGCGGTAACGATGATTGTGGACAAATGAGCGCCTGGTACATGTTTTCTTCTCTAGGCTTTTATCCTGTTACACCGGGTTCTGATGAGTATTCTCTGGGCAGTCCATCGGTTAAATCGGCCGTGCTTACTTTAGAGAATGGCAAGACTTTTACAGTTGAGGCTTTGAACCAGAGTGATAAAAACGTGTATGTTTCGAAGGTTCTGCTGAATGGTAAACCGCTGACGGGCTTAACAATTAAGCATTCGGATATTGTAAATGGCGGAAAGCTGGTGTTTACTATGACAAGTAAAATTAAGTGATCTTTTATTCGGGCTGCATTCCTTTAAGCTTCGCAAAAAGGACGCTATGCCCTCTTAAAGACACTTAATTTTGGGGAAGCAGTGGAGAAGAAGAAAGGCGAGATCTTTTATTCGGGCTGCATTCCTTTAAGCTGCGCAAAAAGGACGCTATGCCTCTTAAAGACACTTAATTTTGGGGAAGCAGGGAGAAGAAGCAAGGCGAGATCTTTTATTCGGGCTGCATTCCTGCAAGCTTCGCAAAAAGGACGCTATGCCCTCTTAAAGACACTTAATTTTGGGGAAGCAGGGAGAAGAAGAAAGGCGAGATCTTTTATTCGGGCTGCATTCCTTTAAGCTTCGCAAAAAGGACGCTATGCCCTCTTAAAGGTACTTAATTTCTGCCTTACACGAATGCGGGCACATCGTTTCTGGGGTCATTTCCCTGAATTTGATTTTTCCTGATGTCAGAAGGGTCTGATGGTTTTTTAATGATTTTTTTGTTTAGCCCGCTGGCGGCGCTATACAGCAGGATGCTACCCAGGGCAATTTCCTCAAAACCAGTCATAGGACGTTTAGTTATGGAACGTATACCTTTTTGCAGAATATATACTCCTGCTACAATCGAAATCAATCTCTTGCCGGCATTCAGTTCTTCTGTATCATATCCTGTTAGTAATGAGCTGCCTATTGCGATGGCTGCTTTATCTTTTAATCTTGTAAACATAATCGCTTCCTTTTATGGTCTGATTATTCAACATTAGAGTGTGGACTTTTGTTTGGTCATATAAACCGGTATTTGCTCATTTAATAGTTCTTATCATAACGCTTCAAGTACTATTTAATGCCTTCGGGCTAATAAGCAAGGTCGCTGATGAAGTTGTTATTTCCCAGTCTTGCCATTACGCCATTGAAAGAGAATGTTTTATGGCCAAGTGGTCTTAAGAGATCCCGGATAGATGCGATTTTTATCTCCGGTTCTGTGATCCTATGGATTTTCAATCCTTTTGGGGTGATTTATAATTAGAAGCTGTTTAAAAGGGTGACAAGGTTGCAATTTTAGTTTTCGAGCTCACCTGCTGTTCTTCGGCGCACACAATAAGCTATGCTGTGTAGAGATACCTGGTATCGATGTTGTCAAGTTTACTGAGTTTGTCAAGTACCGTATCAATCTTGGATTTTCTAACTTCAAGTTGCATACTGCATGTATTGTCGAAGTTTTGCTGCAGTATGTTAAGTTGCTCGTCTTTAATGAGTTTCATAACGTCATTCATGGTCAGATAATCAAATTTGATCTCATAAATATCGTTAACGGTCTCTTCTATAATAGCTGCTGCCTTAATTGCTGTTAACGCTGCTGTCTTATAGGCATTTATTAGGCCGGGAACGCCCAGTAACGTGCCTCCAAAATACCGGACAACTACAATGAGGATATTGGTCAGGTCTGCAGAAAGCAGAGTATTTAATATTGGCCTGCCTGCGGTACCTGAGGGCTCGCCGTCATCCTGAATTTTGAATATGCTCCTGTCAGTGGTCAGGCGTTGCGCCCAGCAGAAGTGCCTGGCCTTGGGATGTTCTGCACGCAGGTTTTGAACAATGTCTTTGACTGAAGCATCGGTTTTAATTGGGTAGGCATAAGCGACAAATCTGCTTCCCTTGTCTCTGAAAATGCCTTCTGAAATTGCTGATATGGTTTTATACGTGTCATCAAACAGCATATTTCTGCGATAGAGTGATCAGCGTGATGGCTACCAGTGCGAACGATAAGCCCCAGTAGTTAAGTTTGCTTAACTTCTCCCTGAATATCAGGACACCGACTAGGCTTCCGAGGGTGATAACGCCTATGTTCATTGCTGCGAATACGGTCGATGGGCTGTCTGCCATGGCCCGGTGCGCTTTGAGGTAAAATAGAATGTTAAAGAAGTTGAAAAAACCCAAAATACAGCCGCAAATGAAGTTGATCAGCTGCAGCTTTTGTTTTTTTACTATGGATAGATAGACAATGTACGCGAGTGATATGAGGAACGAAAGTGCGAAAATGAGGACCAGTGAACTGGTATATGGCATGGTTTTGATTTGAGCTACTTGTTTAAAGAGCGTATCTATAATTCCGAAGCCCAGGAAAACGATAATGGGATAAACCCAGCTGACAGCATGGTTGTTTGTTGTTTTTCTATGAAGGGTAAAGAATATTGCTATGAAACCGACAGCGAGGCCGCAAACTTTAAGCGTAGTAAAGTCTTCTTTGAATAAAAAATAAGCAGCCAGAATAGGTATAAATAGGGATAGCCGTTGGGCGATGTCGGTTTTAACAATACCTATGCTCTTAACTGAAGCTGCCAGAAACCAGAATATAACAGGCAGTAATATACCCAGCGAGATATAAAGTTTAGACGGAGCACTCCCTACCAGATCTGCGGAGGCAGGTCTGAAGAATACATAACTGAGGCTGATGGCAAATAAATAATTCCAGGTAACTGCTTGCGGGATACTTATTTTATACCTTTTGGCAAGCTTAAGCAGGATCGCCACGGTGACACTGCAGCAGATGCTGATGATCAGGTATATCATTTATGCGTGTTTTGATAAATGGTTAACCGGTCTCTTTGAATGTTCAGCTGATCTGTGATCAGTCCGTTGATCTGTGGTGACTGGACTCCTTCTTTCCATGACGTGGATGACGTGAAAACACGAGCTTCATCCCAGAGGCCTGCGTTTATAAATTGTGTTAGTGTATTGGCTCCGCCTTCAATGATTACAGACTGGATATCCATCAGGTACAATTGAAAGGCTATTTTTTGAGGAAGATAGTGTTGCATGTCTTCCATTTGTATATGGTTCACATTGCCGTTGACCTTGGTTTTTACTTCATTCAAAATAACTGTTTTTGCCTGATCGTTGAAGATCTGGCTGGTCGGCGGCACCTGAAGCTGCCTGTCTATGAGGATTCTGACTGGGTTTTTTCCCGACCACTCTCTTGTGGTGAGTAGTGGGTCATCTGAAATAGCTGTGCGTTTTCCAATAAGTATCGCATCTTCCTCAGTCCTCCATTTATGTACCAGTTTCTTGGCTAGCGGCCCGCTGATCCATTCCTGAACGGTGTTTTTAGGTGCGAAATAACCGTTGGCCGTTGTGGCCCATTTAAGAATGATGTATGGGCGCTGCTGGGTAATCCTGGTTAAGAATCTACGGTTTAGCTGACTGCATTGTTCTTGAAGGACTCCTGTTTTTACGTCAATACCTGCATGTTTGAGTTTTTCAATTCCTTTTCCGTTGACATCTGCAAAGGGATCTTCATTGCCGATGACAACCTTTTTTATGCGGTGTCTTATCAGCAGATCTGCACAGGGTGGGGTTTTACCGAAGTGGGAACAAGGTTCAAGACTTACGTAAGCCGTTGCTTCTGACAGCATACTGGCTGCATGATCGCCGTATTTCTCGAGGACAGCGTTTACAGCGTTGACTTCCGCATGTGCTGCACCGAATTTAGCGTGATAGCCTTCACCAATGATGTGGTCATTATGGACTATTACGCAACCAACCATAGGGTTTGGGCTTACATTTGCCATTCCAAGTTCTGCCAGTTCGAGGCAACGTTGCATATATATATCGTCGGTCATCATCACAAAAGTAAGGTATATTGTTTGATTTAGTTACTTTTGCCGGGCATGAATTTTAAGCAATTGTTACAACATTTTAAGGATGAACTGAACGAGTTCTATGATCCCCAGGAAAGTGCTGCGATTTTTAATGTTATTGCATTGCAGGTGTCTGGATTGGACAGAGGGAAGCTGCATTTGGTGCAGTTGAATGAGGTTAGCCAACCTGAGCTTGATAAATACATCCAAATTCTGAAGGAACTGAAGACAGGAAAACCTGTGCAGTATGTACTTGGAGAAACTGTTTTTTATGGCTTAAAGTTTAAGGTGTCGGAGGCTGTTTTGATTCCAAGGCCCGAAACGGAGGAGCTGGTTGAATGGGTGATTGGAACTTGTTCTTCCAATTTTAATGGACGTATTCTGGATATAGGTACCGGCAGCGGATGCATAGCAGTTTCATTAATGAAAAATCTTTCATTAAGCACTGTTTTCGCTATGGATATATCTGAAGCTGCAATTGACATTACTATACATAATGCTTTTTTAAATGAGGTAGTTGTGAATAGTATACGGGCTGACATCAGGGATTATAGTTCTTCGGAAAAATTTGACGTGCTTGTTAGTAACCCTCCATATATCACCAATGATGAACAACCGGAGATGCATGAAAATGTACTTGCCTTTGAGCCGCATCTGGCATTGTTTGTAGCTAATGAAAATCCGCTGATATTTTATAAGGCTATTGCAGATTTTGCATTAACGAATCTGAATGCTGAAGGACTGCTTTTCTTTGAAATTAATGCGCAGTTTGGTAAAGAGACTGTTGAAATGCTTTTAGCTAAGTCATTTATAGATATTGAGTTGAGAAAGGATATGCAGGGAAATGACAGGATGATTAAATGCAGGCTGGCCGGATAGTTCTAGCTTCTTGGATGAAATTCAGTAATGACACCTCTAAGGTAGTTTCGGTCGAGGTGGGTATAGATCTCTGTAGTCGTAATGCTGGTGTGGCCCAGCATTTCCTGAACAGCACGCAGATCGGCTCCGCCTTCTATCAGATGGGTCGCAAAGGAGTGTCTGAAGGTATGGGGGCTGATGGTTTTATTCAGAGCAATTTTTTCTGCAAGTGCCTTTATAAAAAGGAATATGTATACACGGGTCAGGTTTCGTCCGTTTCGGTTAAGAAAGATAAAATCCTGACAACCTTCCTGTACGGCGATATGTACTCTCACCTCATTGATGTAAATATTTAACATTTTGAGCGCTATGCTGCCGATAGGCACTATGCGTTCTTTATTGCCCTTACCAATTATTTTTATAAAGCCGCTTTCTTCATAAATATTAGAACGTTTGAGACTGATGAGTTCTGTGACCCGCAACCCACAACCGTAAAGCACCTCGAGAATGGCTTTGTTACGCATTCCATCTGGTTTTGAGAGATCAATCGCAGAGATCAATGTATTAATCTCGTCGATATTAAGTGTGTCGGGAAGTTTTCTGGACAGACGGGGAGACTCAAGTAATTCTGTCGGATCTGTATCGATGAGTTGTTCTGTTAGCAAAAAGCCAAAGAAAGACTTAAGACCTGAAATGACTCTCGACTGTGAACTTGGCAGCATACCTAGTTCGTTGACCCAGCTGATAAAAAGCTTTAAATCTTTATGGGTAATCTCCTTGATTCCAGGCTCCTGATTTACAGAATCGAAATATTCATATAGCTTGGCAATATCTCTTAAATAGGCATCAATTGAATTTGCCGCGAGTGAGCGCTCCAGACGAAGGTAATTTTTAAATGATTTTAAATAGGGGTTATTGATCACAAATATTTTCTACTGTAAGTTTTTAGCTTTAAGTTTGAGATGATGAAGATACAAATTATTAACGGACCAAATTTAAACCTTTTAGGTGTGCGTGAACCGGGCATATATGGAAATACCGGCTTTGATGAGTATATAAACCAGTTAAGAGATATGTACAGCATTATTGAGATTGATTATTTTCAAAGTAATGTAGAAGGCGAACTGATCAATAAGCTACATGAGGTTGGTTTCAGTTATGATGGCATTGTAATCAATGCCGGTGGGTATACGCACACTTCTGTGGCACTCGCCGATGCTATTGCGGCGATCAAAACCCCCGTAGTGGAGGTTCACATATCCAATATCTATGCGCGTGAAGAATACAGACACGTATCGCTAACCGGTAAAAATTGCCAAGGTGTGCTGACTGGTTTTGGTATGGATGGCTACAGACTCGCTATTGAGAGCTTGCTGAAAGACTAACCTATTTGCTGATCTTCAACTCGCTGAAATATTTGACCTTCCTGATGAAATAGTCGTAAACAATACTTGAAGGATATTGCCCCTTGTGATTTTGAAAACTGATCTGTTTACCCGATCGTTTCTTCGCATTCCTTGACAGGGCCTTAAGGAAATGAAAATGTGCTTTACTAACTGCAAGCGCAAAATCAGTTTTGCCCTGAAGCAGGAAGTGTAGCCAGGCAATAAAGTCGATACACATTCTAATGAAAATCCTAAAGTACGCATCCTGAATGGGCAGATTCTTCTGGAGGATAATAAGGTTATTTCTGAAGTTCAAATACGTTTTATAAGGGTTATTGGCATTGAGTGTACCACCTCCTACGTGATAGACTTCCGCATCTGGACAATAAACTACTTTATAGCCTAGATTTTTCAGACGCCAGCAAAGATCTATTTCTTCCATATGTGCAAAAAAATCCGGATCAAGTCCACCGACTTCCTTCCACTGCCTGCTTTTTATAAATAACGCTGCACCGCTTGCCCAGAAGATTTCCATTTTTTCATTGTACTGTCCCTGATCTGATTCAACGGTGTCAAACAGCCTTCCTCTGCAAAAGGGATAGCCGTGAAGGTCTAAAAATCCACCCGCAGCGCCTGCGTATTCAAATTGCGTTTTGTCCTTTTGCCATTTAATTTTGGGCTGAGCAGCTGCGATGGTGGAATCACTTTCCATGCAGTCAATGACGGGCTGGATCCAGTTTTCTGGCACTTCAACATCTGAATTGAGCAGTATGTAGTAATCTGCCTCTACTTGTTCCAGTATTTTCCGGTAGCCTTCTGCAAAACCGTAGTTGTTGTCGTTGACAATAAGGCGGATATCCGGATAGTTTGTTTTTATAAAATTTACAGATTGGTCTGTTGAGGCGTTATCGCCGACCACGAGCTGCAAGTTACTGTATAGAGATTTTACAACGCCCGGTAAGAATTTTTCAAGCAGTGCTTGTCCGTTCCAGTTTAATATTACTACTGCTACACTTGGTATTGTCATCCTGCGTTTTCTGGTTTGTGTTTCCATCGCCTGTGGCTCCAAAGCCAATAGGCAGGTGCTGTATTGATTATTTGTTCGAGGAAACTGAATGTTGCCTTTGTGATCTCATTTTCCCGTGTTTCTGAAGGTTTTTCACAGATGAGATGGCAGTCGACTTCATAATATCCTCTTTTGACGTGGCGCATATTAAAATAAATAACGGGTCTGTCAGTTTGCATGGCTATTTTTTCCATACCGATAAGAACCGGGGTCGGCTGGTTGAGGAAATTAATCCAAAACCGGGCTTCATCTTTTACCGGCGTCTGGTCACCGGCAAAGCAGAACATGGTAGTTTGATTTCTTGTTGCTGCAACTTGCCTAAGGGTTTGTCGCATAGGAATGAACAGGTTACCTGATTTGGTACGGATATCATAAAACCATTTATCAAAGCTGTTGTTGCTCAATGGCTTATATATAACATAAGCTTTACCTGGAATTTTTCGCCCGAGGGCCATCATGCCAAGTTCCCAGTTCCCGTAATGACCGGTACAAGCCAGGATACTT
>DATFQH010000408.1:0-6654 GCA_035264385.1 Pedobacter sp. | reverse complement strand
GCCTTTGCCATATGTGGCGGAGACAACATCGCAAATGTCCGGAAATACAAAAAGACCCCATTATGGATCTTTCATGGTGAAAAAGATGATGTGGTCCCTGTGGCCTTATCTACCAATATAGCAGATCAACTAAAAATATTGAAGACTGAACCAAAGCTTACCTTGTATCCCAATGACAATCACAACAGCTGGGATTCTGCTTTTGCAGAACCCGAACTGCTGCCCTGGTTATTTGGGAACCATAAATAATTATTCTGCCATGTTGTGGTAAACGGCCTGAACGTCATCGTCCTCTTCCAGTTTATCGATCAGTTTGAATACGTCGGCAGCCAGCTCTTCAGTGATTGGTGTAGTAGATAATGAAATACGTTCCAATTTGGCGCTTTTCATCTCAACGCCAAGATCTTCCAGGGCTTTCTGCATCCTACCGAAATCTTCAAATGCGGTTTGTACTACCGCAATGTCGTTACCTTCTTCATCGGCTTCAAGATAAAGTTCTTCAAGACCAAAATCGATCAGTTCAAATTCCAGTTCTTCCAGATCTTTTTCGCCAGGAAGGAACCTGAATACTGATTTGCGGTTAAAGATGAAGTCCAATGATCCTGTTTTCCCTAAAGTACCTCCTGTCTTGTTAAAGTAACTGCGTACATTGGCTACAGTTCTGTTGGTGTTATCGGTTGCGGTCTCTATCAGAATAGCTACGCCATGTTGCGCATACCCCTCGTATACATGTTCTTCATATCCGTTCTCGTCTTTGTTCGAGGCTCTTTTGATCGCTGCATCTACTCTATCCTTTGGCATGTTTACAGCTTTTGCGTTCTGTATTGCAGTACGCAGGCGTGAGTTGGTTTCCGGGGTTGGCCCACCGTCTTTTACCGCCATTACGATCTCTTTACCTATTCTGGTAAACTGTACGGCCATTTTGGCCCAACGCTTAAATTTTCTTTCTTTTCTGAACTCAAATGCTCTTCCCATTATAATTTATTTTATGAGTTTTATCCGGTTTTTATTTCTTTAAATTCTTAAACATATCTGCGGTCATGCGCGAAAGGTCAAATTCTGGTTTCCATTTCCAGTCTTTACCCGCATAACTATCATCTATTGATCTCGGCCAGCTGTCAGCGATCTGCTGCCGCGGATCATTTTCGGTGTAAGTTAGTTTAAAATCCGGAACATGCTTCCTGATCTCTTCCGCAAGGACTTCAGGTGTAAAACTAAAGCCTGTAAAGTTATAGCTGGATCTGATCGATATATGTGAAGCTTCTGCGTCCATAAGTTCAATAGTACCGCGAATGGCGTCATCCATATACATCATCGGTAGTTCTGTCGCCGCATTAAGAAACGAGGCATAGCCGCCTTTTTTTAATGCGTCATGAAAAATGTGAATGGCATAATCTGTAGTGCCTCCTCCCGGGGCAGCCTTCCAGCTGATCAGCCCCGGATACCGGATGCTGCGTACATCCAGACCAAACTTCTGGTTGTAATATTCACACCAGCGTTCTCCGGCAAGCTTGCTGATCCCGTAAACGGTATTGGGATCCATAACACAGAACTGTGGAGTATCGTCTTTTGGCGAGTTCGGGCCGAATACAGCAATTGAACTTGGCCAGTAAACTTTGGCCGTTTGGTAGGTTATTGCCAGGTCTAGAATATTAAGGAGTCCATTCATATTCAGGTCCCAGGCCAGCTTGGGATTCTGTTCACCGGTTGCTGAGAGTAATGCCGCGAGCAGGTAAACCTGCGTGGGCCTGTATTTTCTGAAGAGGTCGTTTAGTGTTTCCTTTTCCAGAACATTAACGAATTCGAATGGTCCGGAATTCTTGATGTCGTAATCCGGCCGACGTATATCACATGCCACAACATTCGATTCCCCGTAGCTTTTACGCAATGCCATAACCAGTTCTGTTCCTATCTGGCCGTTGGAGCCCAACACTATAATTTTTTCCATATTTATACCGGGATTTTGGCAAAAGTAAATAAAATATTTATGGGTGCGAAACCTTGAAGAGTGCTCATTTGACATACGCAACCGCCCATAATTTCCGTTCAATTGATAAAGTAACAAAAACATTATATATTTACTTTAATTGTGTATCTGGAACACTAACCATTTATTTTTTTCTTAATATTACAGAACAAAAGCACACTTAGAGCACCAAAACACTTAACCCGCCAAATATGGACAGAAGAGAAGCTGTGAAGAACATGGCCTTTTTAATGGGAGGCGCATTATCCGCGACGACTATAGGAATATTCCTGGAAGGCTGTAATTCACCATCTACCAAAACCAATGGCAGCTTGTTTACCGAAGGTCAACTCAAACTGATCGCCGAGGTTGCTGACATTATCATCCCCGATACAGATACACCTGGCGCCAAGGCTGCAGGTGTTGGGCCTTTCATCGCATTAATGATTAAAGATTGCTATCCAGAGGATGCTCAAAAAGCATTTTTAAAAGGGCTCGAAGACCTGGAGTCGCAATCTGAAGATCAATTTAAAAAATCATTTTTGGAAATTTCTGTAGAGCAGCGCCGGCAATTAGTCGGTAAGCTCAGAGACCAGACGGTATTACAGATGAAGGCCGAGCAGGAAATCCTGGATAAGCAAAAGGAGGCCGATCTGGAAAACAAAAAAACCAATCCAGAAAAAGCCAAATCACAGACAGAGAATGCAGGTGTCATTTCAATCCTGCCTAAAGATAAACCGGCAACTGAGCCACGTTTCTTCGCCATAGTCAGAGACCTGACCTTGCTCGGCTATTTTACTTCCGAGACGGGTGCGACCAAGGCACTTGAATATGTATATATTCCGGGCCGCTATGACGGCTGTGTAGATCTGAAGCCGGGGCAAAGACTTTATGCATCCTAATCCAATTTTTATAGAATGAGCAATTTAAATACTAAAGCTACGGCTAACAATACTTATGATGCCATTGTTGTAGGTTCTGGAATAAGTGGCGGGTGGGCGGCTAAGGAGTTAACAGAAAAAGGTTTAAAGGTTTTATTGCTCGAAAGAGGAAGAAACATTGAACATATAAAAGACTACACCACGGCTATGAAAAAGCCATGGGAATTTGAACACAGGGGCAAAATTACCGAAGCCCAAAAAGAGACCCATCCCATACAAAAGAGGGACTATCCCTATACGGAATTTAATGAGAGCTTTTGGGTAAACGATCACGATTGCCCTTATACCGAAGTAAAACGCTTTGACTGGTACCGCGGTTTCCACGTCGGCGGAAAGTCGTTGATGTGGGGCCGGCAAAGCTACCGGTTCAGTGACCTGAACTTTGAAGACAACCTTAAGGACGGACATGGTGTAGACTGGCCGATCAGGTATAAGGACTTGTCGCCATGGTATGATTATGTTGAAAAATTCGCAGGGATCAGCGGTTCTGTAGAGAACTGGCCTGCATTGCCTGATGGGCAGTTCCTTCCTCCTATGGAAATGAACTGTGTGGAAAAGGATGTAAAAAAACGTATCGAAGATAAGTGGAAAAAGTCCAGGATAATGATCATGGGCCGTACTGCAAACCTTACTGTTCCTCATGGTGGCAGGGGGCAGTGCCAGTATCGCAATCTCTGCAGCAGGGGTTGTCCTTTTGGGGCTTATTTCAGTACACAATCTTCCACCCTGCCAGCTGCCGTAGCTACAGGCAACCTTACTTTACGTCCGTTTTCTTTAGTGAACACCATTATCTATGATAAAGAGAGCCAGAAGGCAAAGGGAGTTGTAGTGATTGATTCTGAAACAAATGATACCATCGAATACTTTGCTAAGATTGTTTTTGTAAACGGCTCTACGCTTGGTTCAACATTTTTATTACTTAACTCTGTTTCCGACGAGCATCCTAACGGACTTGGCAATGGAAGCGGACAGCTGGGTCACAACCTGATGGACCATCATTTCCGTTGCGGAGCTTCGGGCAGGGCTGAAGGATTTGAAGACAAATATACTTATGGCCGCAGGGCCAACGGAATCTATATACCGAGATACCGCAACATGGGCAATGACAAACGTGACTATGTGCGGGGTTTTGGATATCAGGGAGGTGCCAACCGTGGCAACTGGCATGCCGATGTTGCTGAAATGGCTTTCGGCACAGACCTTAAAGAACAGATGACCACACCTGGTGCATGGACCATGGGCCTGGGCGGTTTTGGAGAATCTCTTCCGTATTTTGAAAACCGGGTATTTATCGATAAAAGTAAAAAGGACAAATGGGGACAGCCGGTTCTGGCGATCGATTGTGAGTTTAAAGAAAATGAGCAAAAGATGCGTGTAGATATGATGAATGATGCTGCAGAAATGCTGGAAGCATCGGGCATTAAGGATGTAACAACTTACGACAATGGTTCTGCTCCGGGAATGGCGATACATGAAATGGGAACTGCGCGTATGGGTCATGATCCCAAAACTTCTGTATTGAACAAGTGGAATCAGATGCATGAAGTAAAAAATGTATTTGTAACAGACGGATCGTGTATGACTTCTGCAGCATGCCAGAATCCGTCATTGACATATATGGCTTTAACTGCAAGAGCTTGTGACTTTGCAGTCAGTGAATTAAAAAAAGGTAACATTTAACAACAAATGAAGACTAGAAAAATCAGAATGGGCATGGTAGGCGGCGGTAAAGATGCATTTATCGGAGCCGTTCACCGTATTGCCGCAAACATCGACGGGCAAATAGAACTTTGCTGCGGAGCTTTGAGTATTAATCCTGAAATCGCCAGAGCGTCTGGAGAAATGCTATTTCTCCCGGAAGACAGGGTGTACCTGACCTTCGAAGAAATGATAGAAAAGGAAAGCAAAATGCCCGCCGACAAGCGCATCGATTTTGTGACGATCGTAACCCCGAACTTTGCACACTTTGCACCGGCAATGCTGGCACTAGAGCATGGCTTTAATGTCGTTATCGAGAAACCTATTGCCCTGTCACTTGATGAGGCAAGACAGCTTCAGCAAAAAGTAGAAGAAACAGGACTGATCCTTTGCCTTACGCATACTTACTCTGGCTACCCGATGGTGAAACAAGCCAGACAGATGGTAAAAGAAGGAAAGCTCGGCGCGATCAGAAAAGTAATGGTAGAATATCCTCAGGGATGGCTCAGCACCTTGACCGAAAGAGAAGGAAATGCACAGGCTGCGTGGCGTACCGACCCAAAGAAGAGTGGCAAAAGCGGTTGTATGGGGGACATAGGTACACATGCTGCTCAACTTGCTGAATATATATCTGGTTTGAAGATCAGCAAACTTTGTGCAGATCTGAACATCGTGGTACAGGGCAGAGCACTGGATGATGACGGTAATGTATTGCTGAGATTTGACAATGGTGCAAGTGGCGTATTGTCGGCATCACAGGTAGCTGCAGGTGAAGAAAATGCGTTAAAGATCAGGGTTTATGGTGAAAAAGGTGGCCTTGAATGGCACCAGCAGGAGCCAAATACCTTATTGCTGAAATGGCTGAACGAACCTACACAGGTTTACCGTGCAGGACAGGCGTACCTTTCTGACATTGCTAAACATAATTTACGTGTACCGGGTGGTCATCCGGAAGGCTATCTTGAGGCATTTGCCAACATCTACCGGAATTTTGCACTTACAGTTTCTGCAAAGATCCATGGCACCACCCCTACTGAGGCTATGCTTGACTTTCCAAGAGTTGAGGATGGCGTAAGGGGTATGGCTTTTATAGACAATGTAGTGGCTTCCAGCCAATCCGATCAAAAATGGTTTGACTTTAAAGTATAATCAGTATGACAACACTTAAAGGACCCGGAGTTTTTCTCGCCCAGTTTATCGGAGATGAAGCTCCGTTCAATTCATTGGATGCTATTTGTGAATGGGCCGCCGGCCTGGGCTTTAAAGGTATCCAGATGCCTACACTCGACGCAAGATTTATCGACTTGCAGAAAGCTGCCGAAAGCAAGACCTATGCAGATGAGCTGAAAGGCAAGATCGCTTCTTATGGCTTGGAAATTACGGAATTATCTACACATCTACAGGGCCAGCTGATTGCTGTACATCCTGCATATGACCTTGCTTTCGATGCGTTTGCACCGGACAGCGTTAAGAACAATCCAAAAGCCAGAACTGAATGGGCCGTTCAGCAAATGAAATATGCTGCTCAGGCTTCCCAAAATCTGGGCTTGAATGCACATGCTACTTTCAGCGGATCATTATTATGGCATATGTTCCATCCATGGCCTCAAAGACCTGCTGGTCTTGTTGACGCTGGTTTTACAGAACTGGCTAAACGCTGGATGCCTATCCTGAATGAATTTGATAAATGTGGCGTGGACGTATGCTATGAGATCCATCCCGGTGAAGATTTGTTCGATGGTGTGACTTACGAAATGTTTCTTGAAAAGGTAAACAATCACCCGCGCGCCTGTCTGCTTTATGATCCCTCGCACTTTGTGCTTCAGCAGCTGGATTATATCCAATACATAGATTTCTATCATGAACGAATCAGGGCATTCCACGTTAAGGACTCTGAATTTAATCCGACAGGAAAACAAGGTGCTTTCGGTGGCTACCAGAGCTGGGCAAACCGTGCCGGAAGGTACCGTTCACCAGGTGACGGACAAGTTGATTTCGGCACCATCTTCAGTAAACTTGCTCAGTACGATTATAAGGGCTGGGCGGTAA
>DATFQH010000407.1:0-10762 GCA_035264385.1 Pedobacter sp. | reverse complement strand
TCAGTTTTGGTCTGCCCTGGGGGAAAGAAACAGAACAAAAACTCAGTTTGCTGGGAACACTTGCCCTTAAAGCCATGCTTTAAAGCCAGCTAAAGATTCATAAACTTTCTGGTCAGGAACCTACTTTGCGTCTTATAGTATGCAAAGCCCCGAAAACACCATGCCTCAGTTATTTATCACCACCAAGCCAAAGCAGGGTATTCAGGATCATTTTATTCTGAAGTTCATTGTCAAAAGAAAGAGAAAGCTCTTTGTTGTGTGGAGGATGCTCATAATCCATATCGTTATGTCCCATATTGACATAGACCATTTTGAATTTTTTATTTGCCCATACCACCGGATAATAACCTCCCTTCCAGACCTCATAAGCTTTGGGCCCGGTTCCCAAAGGAAAACTGCTGGTATCGATAGCTAGCAGAATGTTAATATCCGGATTTTTGCGCAGATCATTCGACCACCTGTACCATTCATTAGGTGCCGATTTGAAAGTTGCCGGCAGGTCTTTCGTTACCGGATGTTTAAGATCTTCTACCCTGAGTACAGCAGAAGTCGGCCTCCATGTATTACTGGCATACTGGCCAGAACCCAGAAATTCATTGTGATACCAATCCCAGTCTTGGGGATATGCCGAAGGCGAAAGCGCAAAGGCCGAAAAGTGAAATCCCATCCAGGCGCCGCCATTTTTCATATACCGTTCAAAAGCCTTACGCTGCTCCGGATCGTCTGGTCTGGTATCTAAAAACAAAACTACCTGATATCTGGAAAGAAAAGTTGCATTGAGATTACTCCAGTTACTGGTTGAGTTATAGCTGAAGTTATTTTCCTGCGCCGCTTTCGGAAACCACTTGTTGGCCTCATGAACAAAACTGACATGGGCTTTATCGTTCTTGCCTGTATAGAAGGCAATGACATTAAATTTTGGTATTTTGGTTTGGCTGTATACCGTAGTAAACAGCAGAAAGGTGATTATTGCGGCTAAAAAAACCGGTTTGAAAGCGTTCATATATCTGTTGATCTTTTGAACATCCAAAATAGTAATTTAGACGCTGTTTTTTATTAATCATTTGAATCAAACTATTGATTTTCCTTGCACTCTCCCTTACAAGCACAAACTTTTGATTAGACCATCAGCCAGATTCTTAATTGTTTTCTTCGATTTTCTCAAAAAACTGTTTTAGTTCATCAAAAAAAATAAGCGTCCTGAGCCTTTCATCGCGCTCTACATCAACTGCGGCTGATACTGCCCATCCGCTATATAATTTATCGAGCATTTCATGAATTTCTTCAAATGAATGCTCTTTAAGAAATTCCTTGACCTGCTGATCTTTATTTTTGGTGTGATTGATATGCACCCTCATACTTTTATCCATTATCGCGTGTTTGCATCTGCTTTATGCCATAACGCTTTCGGCTAATAAATGTTATGCCGAAAACATCTGATGATGTAATCGCACACACTATTCCGGGGTAAAAACAAACCTCGGCTGTACATGCTCCACAAATGGGTATCTTTTAGCGCAGCACGTACGCAGAAAGACCGGAGAAGAATTGGAACAAAAAAGGGCGTCTTTTGATTGACGCCCTTTTTAGGAATTAGTTTTCGGTGTTAGTTAAATAAATATCTTACACCAAACTGCGCAGCCCAGCGCGATGGTATTTGGTCGACTCCATATGCTGTACTTGTTGCAGGAGCTTTAAATGTATAGCCTGACGAACTGTATCCAATAAGGGTACTTGCATTATTTGTGAGAAAATAGGCTCTACCCCAATCTTTGTTTATTAAGTTGCCAATGTTAAATACATCTACAGAAAGTTGAATTTTATTTGAAGAACCTTTAATCAAAGTGCCTAAATCCTGTAATAGCCTTACATCGAATGAATGTTGCCATGGAAGTCTTGCGCCATTCCGCTCAACATATTTACCCCTTCTGGTTTTTAAATATGGGTCACTTTCTATAAAAGCATTCAGACTAGTCCATTGTTCTTCAACAGAAACTGCAGGCGTTGGATTGGCTCCTGATCCGGCAGCAATTGGAACCAGTTTAATTTCTGAATTATTTCTGGGAATATATAACAAATCATTACCAGTTGATCCGTCCCCATTCAAGTCACCGTTGTAAAGATAAGTAAATGGATTGCCTGATCTTCCAGCGTAGAATACTGCAATTGAAGTACCAAACAATTTACTTTTTCCATAGTTTACACCATAATTCAAACTTCCAACGATTCTATGCTTAGTATCAAACGTAGAGTATGCAATAGGTGCGTAATTCGGATCATTTACGATTTGGTTAAATTGCCAGTTTGAAACAGCTGTAGAACTGGTACCGCTGTTCACATCTTTCGCCTCACCATAAGTATAGGCTATGGATGCACCGAGACCATTGTTAAATGATTTCTGTAATTGTGCTGTAAGACTATAGGCAGAACCTTGATTGCTGTTTCGAAGAAGAATGGCATTTGTAACATTTGCATTTCTTTTTCCACCATAAGTAGGTCTCAGGTCCTGACCGCCACTTAAAGCCGGACTAACTGTACCTGTAACACCCTTAATATTGAGATCCTTGTACGTTATATTATTAATAGTTTTGCTATAAATACCTTCTAAAGTACCTGATATGCCAGCGAATAATTTGAAATCAGCTGCAAGATTTGATCTGAACACTTGAGGTAATCTGAAGTTTTTTTCTATGAGGTTTAACTGAAAAGTATTTGATGCGCCTCCTACACTTGATTGAAGATTGGGATCTGGTTGGAAGCCGTTTGGTATAGACGATTGGGTCGTCAGTCTTATTTCTCCTGTAGTTAAACCATTATTAGTAAACTGGTTTGATAGCCATACAAAAGGTACCCTTCCGGTAAAAAAGCCAGAGCCACCACGAATCTGTAGGCTTCTATCCCCGAATACATCGTAATTGAATCCCACGCGAGGGGCAATTAAAGGCCGGCTTTTTGGCGTAAGGTCAGTCCTGTAACCAAATGAGGTCTCAGCTTCCAAATTCCTGGCTGGCTTGTCAAAAAATAATGGAATGTCAACACGTAAACCAGCGGTAAATCTTAATTCTGGAGTTACCTGTATATCGTCCTGTCCATAGAACCCTAATTGAGCAGCACCAAATCTTGCATTACCATCACTTCCTGCCTTGGGAAAGATCACCTCGACACGTGACGGTTTGTTGGCTTCAAAATCTGCCAGATTATTGAACTGCCAATATCCGAACCTGTTATTGATAAATAAGTTTCTAAACTTATAAAATTCGTTATGGGTACCGACGGTAAATGTGTGATTACCTGCAGCAATTTTAAAATTGTCGGTAATCTCGAAAATATCCTGATCTAATTGATTAGCCGTGCTGCTCCGCTCTGATCCAAAAGCGACGATATTGCTTGAACTGTTGAAGTTTCTTATTTCTACATGAGGAAATAAATTTCCGGATGTCGATCTTGCATCTCTAATCGTCGAATAACCGAGCAGTAAATTATTGGATAATGACTCTGAAAGGGTACTTCTCAATTCGAGTACTGAAATATTTTGCTTACTGTTGTTCCTTCCACCATTATTACCAAATCTAAAACTTGTTGCTGAGCGGGAAAGCACATCGTCATATGCTTTTATATAGTTATGCCTGAGCATTAACTGATTCTTTGAATTTATATTCCAGTCTAATCTGGCAAAAATCTTATCATTTTGAGTCTCAGCATCTGTTGCGCCAGTCTGACCAACATCATAGCCATACTTAGTTTTAACGAACGAGGCAAGAGAATTTGCCTGATCTAGTGTAAGCACTGCGCCGGGATCGCCTGCATTATTGACCGTAGGTTGGGCTTTCCTACCAAGTTCTGCGTTAACAAATATAAATAACTTGTCTTTTACAATCGGAGCACCAAGGCGTAACCCATACTGATAATCAGTAAAATCAGATGTTTTAACTCCATTAGGAGTTGTTCCGACAGTACCTTGATTCCTTCCGAAAAAGTATGCTGACCCTTCGACTTTGTTTGTGCCTGAACGTGTTACAGCATTAACGCCTGCGCCGGTAAAATTTCCATAACTCACGTCATAAGGTGCAAGTACCACCTGGATTTCCTGGATTGCGTCCAAAGAAATTGGCTGAGTGTTTGCGTTACTACCTGGAGTTATAGCAGAGCTGGATGCAGCAAACACATCATTATTAACAGCGCCATCTATTGTTATACTGTTATATCGTTGATTTGCTCCACCAAATGAGTTCCCATTTGCCTGAGGAGTTAATCTATAAAAATCTGACAAAGATCTACTTAATGTAGGAAGCGACTCTAACTGTTGTTTGCTAATGTTAGTAGACGCACCGTTTTTCTTACTGTTAAAAACTTCGTTTCGCCGACCAACTACCTGTACTTGTTCTAGTGTAAGTCCTTGATCACTCAGGGATACATTTAATACATACGGCTCGCCTAATTTCAATACTGCCTCATTAAACTCCTGAGGCTGGTAACCAACGAATGTAACTGCGACTTCATAACTACCACCAACACGCATATTGAAGATATTGAACCTTCCGTCAGCATTTGTTGAAGCATTATAGACAGTACCCGTTGCTACGTGCGTAGCCTTGATGCTGGCACCCGGTAGTGGACCTTTCGAATCACGAATTGTTCCGCTCATCGAAGATGTAGTCACCTGAGCATATGCGCCGGATACTATGCCGACAGAAGCCATGATGATCACTACAAATTTAAGTAGTAAAGATTTCTTCATATTTTTGTTTTTTTATGTGCAGATATCACCAAAAGATATCGCTGCAAAGATAAAAATTAAAATACCCAGGATTCTGGTTATAATGTTAAATAATTATTAATAATGACACTATTTTTCAAGATTTAACTTGAAAAATATATTTATAACCATCAGCATTTCAGATATTTATACTCATTCCATTTAAAAATCATTAATAGCCATAGTGTACAAGATACACACCATTATATATGGTAGTGTCATAAAACGCAAAGCGCATGGTTTAATAAACATTTTTATTAATTTTGGCGCTGACTAAAGTTAAAATTCCTTTATTTAAAGATATGAACTACGATGTAATTGTAATAGGCAGCGGTCCGGGCGGATATGTGGCTGCAATAAGGGCTTCTCAATTGGGTTTGAAAACTGCAATTGTAGAGCGCGAATCACTTGGCGGTATATGCCTGAACTGGGGCTGTATTCCTACCAAAGCCTTGTTAAAAAGTGCACAGGTCTTTGAATACATCAACCATGCTTCGGATTACGGAATTAAAACCGCCGAGGCTGAGGCTGATTTTGCTGCAGTGATCAAACGCAGCCGCGGTGTAGCCGACGGCATGAGTAAAGGTGTTCAGTTTTTAATGAAGAAGAATAAGATCGAAGTGATCATGGGAACCGGCAAAGCTAAACCTGGCAACAAGGTCGAAGTGAAAGGAACTGACGGGTCTGCAAAAGAATACACCGCAACCAGCATTATCCTGGCCACTGGAGGAAGGTCAAGAGAATTGCCAAACCTGAAACAGGACGGCAAAAAGGTGATCGGCTACAGACAGGCTATGGTCTTGCCTGAGCAACCTAAATCGATGGTTGTTGTGGGCTCCGGAGCAATAGGTGTCGAGTTTGCCTATTTCTACGCTACACTGGGCACTAAGGTGACCGTGGTTGAATTTATGGACAATGTAGTTCCGGTAGAGGATGAAGATGTATCTAAGCAATTGCTGCGCAGCTTTAAAAAGGCAGGAATCGATGTAATGACTTCTTCAAGCGTAGAATCGGTCGATACAAGTGGTGCCGGCTGTAAGGTGCAGGTAAAAACTGCTGCCGGTATGCAAACACTGGAATGCGACATTGTGCTTTCGGCTGCTGGTGTGGTGGCAAATATTGAAAACATCGGCCTGGAAGAAACAGGCATCAAAACAGAAAAAGGTAAGGTGATTGTAGATGAATTCTATAATACTTCTGTCAAAGGATATTACGCGATTGGTGATATTGTAGGTGGACAGGCTCTTGCTCACGTAGCTTCTGCTGAAGGTATTATTTGTGTTGAAAAGATTGCCGGCCATAAACCGGAACCTTTGGATTACAACAACATCCCGGGATGTACTTATTGTAGTCCGGAAATTGCTTCTGTTGGCTATACAGAAAAAGCGGCTAAGGCTGCAGGCTATGAACTGAAGATTGGTAAGTTTCCGTTCTCTGCTTCGGGCAAGGCAAGTGCCGCTGGCGCTAAGGATGGTTTTGTTAAACTGATCTTTGATGCAAAATACGGTGAATTACTGGGTGCTCACATGATCGGTGCTAACGTAACTGAGATGATCGCTGAGATCGTAGTGGCGCGTAAACTGGAAACAACAGGTCATGAAATGATCAAGTCCGTACATCCGCATCCTACAATGAGTGAGGCTATCATGGAAGCTGCTGCTGATGCGTATGGCGAGGTTATCCATTTGTAAATTTAATAATAGACAAATAACGCTATGTCCTCTTTAAGACACTGAATTTGCTGGATGAGCAGAATAAATTATATTAGGCCGCTATTAGCGGCCTTTTTTGTTAGCTTTAATTGTTTTAACTGGTTACGTTATTTAAATGATTTAACTTAAACTGACTTATTCCAATATGAATTTACATACGATTGAGACCGGACTTTTCAAACTCGATGGCGGTGCCATGTTCGGGGTCGTTCCCAAAACCATCTGGCAGAAGAGTAATCCGGCCGATGCGAATAACATGTGCACCTGGGCTATGCGTTGTTTATTGATCGAGGATGGTGATAGGCTGATCCTAATCGATGCCGGCATTGGCGACAAACAGGATGACAAATTTCTGAGCCATTATTACCTACATGGTGAAGATACATTGAATAAGTCCCTTGCCAGCAGGGGTTTCAGCAGAGACGACATTACGGATGTTTTTTTAACACATTTGCATTTTGACCATTGCGGGGGCGCTATTGTGCGCAGTGGTGATAAATTAAAGCCGGCGTTTAAAAATGCTTTCTACTGGAGCAATAAAAAGCATTGGAACTGGGCCGTAAATCCGAACGAACGGGAGAAGGCCTCCTTTCTAAAGGACAATATTCTCCCGATTGAGGAGAGTGGTCAATTGAGATTCATTGAGGATACAGAGGGCACCGAATTTCATACTGGCATACATGTCCGCTTTGCTTATGGGCATACTGACGCAATGATGCTGCCTCAAATTCAATACAAGGATAAAACAATTGTTTACATGGCAGACCTGTTGCCATCAACAGGTCATATTCCGTTGCCGTACGTAATGTCTTACGATATGTTTCCGATGCAAACATTAGAGGAAAAAAAGTCGTTCTTGCAGGAAGCAGCAGACAGGCAATACATTCTCTACCTTGAGCATGATCCTGTGAATGAATGTTGTACTCTCCAGCAGACTGAAAAAGGCATTAGACTTGCAGAGGTATTTTCTCTAAATAGCATTATGTAAGGTTCTTTTGAACGGGTTGAAAACACACTGACAAAAGTACTTTGGAATAATTTTTGCTGTCGTATTATAGTACAAATAACTTGTGTAAAGTGTAACGTTTTCAGTAATTTATCTTTTCTAATTACCTTAAAATCCTTACTTTTGCACCTTCAACACACATAACGAGTACCAAAGCATATAAATGAGACAACTCAAAATCACGCAGTCGATTACCAATCGCGAAAGTCAATCACTAGATAAATATCTTCACGAAATTGGTAAAGTAGATTTAATTACCGCCGAAGAAGAAGTAATATTAGCAAGAAAAATACGGGAGGGAGATCAGGCCGCATTAGAGCGTTTAACAAAGACAAACCTTCGTTTTGTGGTTTCAGTTGCTAAACAATATCAAAATCAGGGATTAACATTAGGTGATTTGATCAACGAGGGAAACCTTGGTCTGATCAAGGCTGCAAAGCGTTTTGACGAAACAAAAGGTTTCAAATTTATCTCATATGCGGTTTGGTGGATCCGTCAGTCCATTCTACAGGCTATCGCTGAACAGAGCCGTATTGTACGGTTGCCTTTAAACCAGGTAGGTTCATTGAGCAAGATCAGTAAGGCTTTTTCTAAACTGGAACAGGAATATGAACGCGAGCCTTCTCCTGAAGAGCTTGCAGATATTCTTGAAACTACAGTAGACAAAATCTCTGACACACTGAGCAACTCAGGAAGACATGTTTCTATGGATGCACCATTTGTTCAGGGAGAAGAAAACACATTGCTTGACGTACTGGAGAATCACGAACCAAATACAGATAGCAGCCTGATCAATGAATCACTGTCAGAAGAGATCAAACGTTCTTTGTCTACGCTGACTGAGCGCGAGCGTGAGATAATTGTTTTGTTCTTCGGTCTCAGCACTAATCATCCATTGTCTCTTGAGGAGATCGGTGAGAAGTTTAATCTGACACGCGAACGTGTGCGTCAGATCAAGGACAAAGCGCTGCAACGCTTAAGACACACTTCAAGAAGTAAAATTTTGAAATCTTATTTAGGTTAATGTGCACCTGAGCATTAATTAGATATTTTATTATAAATAGTCATCAGAAAGATTGGGCACCTGCCCGATCTTTTTTATTTTTATGCCAATAGCATCATTATGAAATCATACCTCTTTGTTGTACTTGCCTCTCTGCTGAGCTGCAGCGGCATTAAGAAATCTGACGCACAAGCTGAATCACAGCTCTTAAAAGATCTGAAAACACTATCTTCTGACCGATATGAAGGCAGGAAAACAGGAACAAAAGGTGCAGAAATGACCAGAGCGTATATAAATGATAGGTTCAGGACCATCGGATTGAAATCCTTTAATACCTCTTACGAACAGCCTTTTACTTTTAAAGATAGTGATGGGGAAGATGTGGAGGCTAAAAACATGATTGGCTATATTCCGGGCAAGACAGACAATGTAATTGTTATTTCGGCCCATTATGACCATTTGGGAGTCATAAACAGCGAGATATACAATGGCGCCGATGATAATGCTTCTGGCGTGGCAGGCTTGCTCCATATGGCCGCTTATTTTATAAAGCAGCAACCTAACAGTACGCTCATCTTTGCAGCATTTGACGCTGAGGAACTCGGACTGCAGGGAGCAAAGGCATTTGTCGACAACCCTCCTGTAAGCATTGGCAAGGTCAGACTAAATGTAAATATGGATATGATTTCCCACAACGACAAAGGAGAGCTTTATGCGTGCGGAACTTTCAGGTATCCAGAGCTTAAGAAATTCTTTATTACTGCCAATCCGGCCCTTAAAGTTCTTTTTGGGCACGATGACCCAAAGCTAGGCCATGATGACTGGACTAACCAAAGTGATCAGGGTGCATTCCATGCAAAGGGCATTCCTTTTATATATTTTGGTGTGGAAGACCATAAAGATTACCACAAAGCTACTGATGAGTTTCAGAACATCAATCAGACATTCTTTAGTGCAGCCGTTGATGCGATTACGAGTATCATCAGTAACATTGATAAAGAGCGCGACATCCAAAAGATCTTTAAAGAAAAACTGAAGATGAAAAAGCAGTAATATTTAAAAATCTATATCAATCAAACTGTTCAATGGAATGTGTATTCCGTTCTTAAGTTGCACATATTTCTCCGTAACGGACCACACCGTTGTATTTACGGTTTTCGGACCCTCCTTTGTATTGAATGTAATGTCTGCTTTCGACTTAAACTCATTGCCTAAACGTTGTGCCGAATTTAATTTACTCCTTAACTCCTCCGTATGGTTCTGATCTGCAGGTATGATTTGACTAACCTCTATTGATTCTTTCTGTATTAATTCCCCTAACATATGATAGTGACATATTTGTTAATTACAATATGCATCAAAACTATTAAAATAGCAAGAGCTAAAGCTACACTTATCTGCAATTAATGTAAAATATTTGTATCAGGATTTAGTGTTTTTTGGTTTTATGCCTGGTCTCTATCATACCCACAAATTCACCGTTATCTTCTTTTACAGGCTTCATATCACTGCTACTATTGAAGATAACCTGTTTACCATTTACAACCATCACAGCACCACCGGACTTTAAACTAACGGCTGCGTTTGAAGGATTCAGCGTCTTAATAGCAATAGCCGTGTAAGGTTCATTCTGATCTCCAAAATTATACCTAGGATCATCAAAGAAAGTAGATGCCTGGTTTTCTTCCCTGAAATCCGGTATCATCCCTGCAAAGTATCCACCCTGGTCTAACGCATTTTTAGTTTCAAACATAGCATACAGCACATCATACTTGTTTTCAAGCCTGATCGGGAAGAAACCGACCGGTTTGCCATAGGTCTGCTCACCTACCAGCTTTACATTCATTTTTGGTTTAAGGCTGTTAATTACCAATTCACTGGCCGATGCTGTACTGCCGCTTACGATAAACACAATATTAGTTACATTATTTAAATTGCCTGCCTTATTGAAGGAACTGGTATTGGCTGCAACGGAATAATCAACATCATCGAAATAATTGACCATTCTGCCGTCGGTGAACCGTACTTTTTCATTTTCATCGAGTATTGGCTGATTTTTCATGATGGTAGCCTTGCCATCCCTCATCGTTGCATTAAAAAGCTCCTTATACATTACGCCATTTGCGGTTGATGGAGCGATAAGATTGATCAGGTGTTCTGCAGTACTTACATAACCGCCTCCGTTATATCTAAGATCTACGATAAGATCTGTCACACCCTGTGATGCAAAGTTTTGAAAAGCGGCATCGAGAACAGGCACAGAATTGGTTTCGTTAGAGAATCGA
>DATFQH010000406.1:0-25368 GCA_035264385.1 Pedobacter sp. | reverse complement strand
ACCGGGAAATGCGGTAAACGCACACAAACGGGTACAGGAATTACTCGAAGAAGTAAAACTGGCAGATGAAGTAGGCCTTGATGTTTTCGCCTTTGGTGAGCATCACCGGCCCGATTTTGTGATCTCGGCACCTGAAATATTTATGGCTGCGGCTGCCGCGATCACTAAAAACATCAAGCTGTCCAGTTCTGTAACCGTACTGAGTTCGGCAGATCCGGTTCGTACCTATCAGAACTTCGCAACCGTAGACCTGATCTCTAACGGCAGGGCAGAGATGATTGCCGGAAGGGGTTCCTTTATCGAATCGTTTCCTCTGTTTGGCTATAACCTGAGTGACTATGATGCACTTTTCAATGAAAAGCTGGCGCTGTTGCTGCAGATCAACCAGGAAGAAATTGTTAGCTGGCAGGGCAAGCACAGGGCTGCCATTGTAAACAGGGGAGTATACCCAAGGCCCTTGCAGGAATCCATTCCGGTCTGGATCGGCGCAGGAGGTACGCCCGCATCTGCAGAAAGGGCCGGCAAGCTAAATCTGCCATTGGCTGTAGCCATACTGGGCAGCGCACCCGAGCAATTTGTTCCCTTTGTAGAATTATATCGTAAGGCGGCTGCGGCAGCCGGACACAACGCAGATAAGCTGCAGCTGGCCATCAGTTCGCAGTTCTATGTCGCAGAAACCGAGCAGCAGGCAGCCGATGAATTCTACCCTTCTTACGAAGCATTGATGAATACGGTTGGCCGTGACAGGGGCTGGTCGCCGATGACTAAACCGCAATTTGATTACCTGCGCAGCAGCGGGCCACTGGTAGTAGGCAGTGCGCAGCAAGCCATAGACAAGATCATGCACCAATACGAGCTGTTTAAAAACACGAGGTTCCTGGCACAGTTGGTTACAGGTTTTATTCCGCACAAGCAGGTTTTAAAGACCATTGAACTTTTGGGTACTCAGGTTGCGCCTGTAGTCAGGAAAGAAACCGGCACCTGATCTACTGCAGCTTCGGGAGCAGCAGCAGGTCTATGGAAAATGCTCCCGATCCGTTGATGACAACGATCAGCAGCATGGCCAGCAGCATTACAAAATATTCTATGCCCTCGCCCTTCTTCTTATTGAACCAGTTCATCATCCAGCCGTCGGGCATATGAGTGATCATGGCTGCGGTGAAGATGATGAACAGCCCGCCTGCGGCAAAGCGGCCCAGGAAGCCGGTAATCAAGGCGATACTGCCCAAAGATTGACCGGCAATGATCAGCCAGGAAACCAAAACAGGGATTTTTCTTTCCTCCAGTTGCGCTAATGCAACCTTAAGCCCCGGCCCGTCAAACCAACCGAAGATCTTCTGCATGCCATAGGGAAAAATAATAATGCCGGCGATTATTCTGATAAATGCAGTGGTATAATCGGGTAGGGTCTGAAGCAGTGTCGTTATCATTTGATTGCGATGAACTGCTAAGGTATTGAGAAAGTTTATTAGTTTTAGAATCTGTACCCCTAACCAAATATTTATGCCCATGAAATGTTTCATTTTTATGCTGACTGCGCTGTTTATGATTCCGGCTGCATATGCGCAGAAAAATATATCGCTGAAATCTCCTGATGGAAATATCGTTTTCTCTTTTAAGCTGACGCCGCAGAAGCCGCTTTATAAAGTTCAGTATAAGGGAAAGGAACTGATCGGCGACTCTGAACTTGGTTTCAGCTTTAAAGAGCAGGGTGCATTTGGAGCAAAATTACTTACACCGAAAGCAGTTTATAGTCAGACAGATGAGCAATATGAACTGGTTATCGGCAAAGCAAGCAAAGTACGCAACCACTATAAACAGGTATTGATCCCCCTGATGGAAAGTAAAGGCAGGCAGATCAACCTGATTGTGAGGGCTTTCAACGACGGACTGGCCTTCCGTTATGAATTTCCGAAGCAGCAGAACTGGTCTTCCTATACCATGACGGCAGAAAACAGCGGTTTCAACATCTCCGGAGATCCAGGTGTAAGGACCTTAATTTTTGATACTTATAACAACAACCATGAGAACCTGTACCAGAAAATGCCACTCTCGGAATTAAAGGAAAACAAGCTTATGGATCTGCCGGCATTTGTTCGAGTTTCCGGGAAAAACCTATATGGCCGTTACCGAAGCCAGCCTCAGGGACTATGCCGGGATGTACCTGACTAAGGAAAACGGGGTGTTGACCAGTCATTTGTCTCCTTTGCAGGGGCAGCAGGAAGTTAAGGTAAAGGCGATACTGCCGCACCAGACACCCTGGCGCGTTATGCTGATCAGCGACAGGGTCGGCGCACTGATTGAATCTAACATACTCACCAGCCTGAATGAACCTTCGAAGATTGAAGATACTTCATGGCTGAAACCGGGTAAGACTTCTTTTCACTGGTGGAACGGAGATGTGGTTCCCGATACCACCTTTGCGCCGGGCGCCAATTTTGAAACCAATAAATATTACATAGATTTTTGTGCCGAGAACAACATCGAATATCATTCTGTGATTGGTTATGGTGGTTTTGCCTGGTATCCCAACGACTGGCCGAATTATGCGGTTAAGGGAAATTACGCAGATGTAACCAAAGCCATACCCTCCATAGAAATGCAGCGCATCTGCGATTACGCAAAAAGCAAGGGTGTTGCCATCCACGTATGGATCAACTGGATGGCGCTATATCCCCAGCTGGAAGCCGCTTTCACACAATTTGAGAAGTGGGGCATTAAGGGCATGATGGTCGATTTCCTGGATCGCGATGACCAGGAGATGGTAAAGATCCAGGAAGAGATCCTGCAGCGTGCCGCGGCACACAAGCTATTCATTCAGTTTCACGGCGCCTATAAGCCGACAGGAATGAACCGTACCTATCCAAACGAATTTACCCGTGAGGGAACCTACAATTATGAACAGAACAAGTGGCTGCTGCAGGCTGTAACGCCCGAACACGATCTGAATATTGCATTTACACGCCTGCTGGCAGGAGCCAGTGATTATCATTTGGGAGGCTTCAGAGCCGTTCGGCCGGAAAACTTCAAATCCCGCTATGTAAAACCGCTGATGGCCGGTACACGCTGCCATATGCTGGCGATGTATGTGGTACTCGAGAGTTACCTGAGTATGGTGGCCGATTATCCCGATGCCTATAAAGGGCAGCCAGGCTTTGATTTCTTACGCAACGTGCCAACGGTATGGGACGAAACACGCGTGTTGAACGCTGAAGTGGGTGGCTATCTGACTGTCGCGCGAAGAAAAGGCACCGACTGGTATGTGGGAACGATCAATAACAGCATGGTAAGGACACTGGAAATACCGCTGAGCTTTCTGCCGGAGGGAACCTACCAGGCAGAGCTTTATGCCGACGGACCCGAAACGGCACAGGATCCGAACAAATTGATAAAAACCTTAAAAAGCGTAACGAAGAAGGATCTCATCACCGTAAAGATGGAGCAGGGCGGCGGTCAGGTTATGCGGTTGCTGAAGCAGTAGCCGCCTAAAAATAATCCTGTAAAAAGTATTCTTCTGTATTGCAGTATAATGAAGAGTAGATGTTAAGATTTTTAGTGTTGGTCTGCAGCCTTCTTTTCATGTGTACCATTGGGTGTGTAGTCTTAACATCCAGTAGCTTGCTGATCCGTTTGTCGCCGTTTATCGCCCAAATCTTCTGTTCGCCCTCTTTCACCTTTACCTGATAGTGCTCATCAAGCAGCTTAAACAGAGATTTGTTTTCCAGGTTTCTGGCAGTAAACCTCGACAGGTTGATATCGGTGATGAAGGTCTCTTCGTAAAGTATAGGCTTTTCGTCCAGGTAGCGGAGCCTGGTAAAGAATATACAGCCCGACAGAACTTCTTCCTCTTCCAGTGTGTAAAAGAAATCTCCCGGCCAATCCCGTTTTACAGGCTTTTCCAGAATATTCGTGGTGAGTGCTTTGTCGCCGATGCCAGCGGTAACGCCCCTTAAAGAAAGAATACCAAGACCTTTTTTAGGTTCAGATACGATACTGCCCTTGCCATGCCTGCGGGTAATATGGCCTGAAATCATCAATGCAGAGAGCGCCTGTCTGATCGTAACCCTTGTTGTATTGTAAGTTTTGCAGAGGTCATTCTCTGAGGGCAGCAGCTCTCCTTTTTTATACTGATCCTTGTCTATCGCTGTTCTAAGGTCATCTATAATCTTCTGATATAAAGGAGTCGTTTCTCTTCGGTTCATTAATAAGGTTTATACTATAGGTCTAACCGTAAAGGTAATCATTTAAAGAAAATATTCTTTTTATAAAATTTCAGACATAATTATTATCTTGTATATACAAGTTGTAAGGTTTTTTTTGTATAATTGTCCTGTGGTTCGCATCAGTTGAACCCTATAACCAAATTTAACCTGATGAATTTTTCTGCTACCCTGAGAAGAGCTTATTTTGTTTTGATGATGAGCCTGACAATTACAATCATATGGCAAGCCGAGTTACATGCGCAGAACAAAAAGACCATTGCGCTTTATGATCTGGGTTATACTCTAAAATTTAACATGAAGAATGAGGTCAACGTACACACCACCTGGGACCACGCCCATACGCTTGCCACATTACAGGGGGTTTTAAACCGCAAAAGCCCTCAGCTTTATCTTTTCTTTATAGAAAACGCTGGGGTAAGTATAGACCGGTACTGGTGGGATAAATACAGAAAGCAGGGTAAATGGCTGCATGGCAGAGACACACTGGTGTATACCGACATTGTAAAATTAATCAGCTCCTTTAAAAATGAGATCAAAGGCGCGGTGGTATACGATCCGAAAGTGCCGGCCACAAGTAACGTAGCTTCTTCTGTGGCGGGTGCTGAAAACCTGATCGCCGTGAGGTACGACCTCGCGGAAGGCAGTCTTTATAACCGGCTGATTCTGAAAGGACCGAAGATCCCCGTTAAAACATGGTTGCTGAAACCAGATGGCAGTTCGTTATTTACCGGAAAAGGAACAATTCCCAATACGGAAAGAAAATCGAGCGGATCGGCCAAGAACGACGCCTACCTTTGGTTTATAGAACGCTACATGAAAACAGGCAAGAGCAATCCTGCTTATGGTGCTTATTATCTGGATCAGCAATGGATGCAGAAGCCTGAGGCGACACGTATTAACCACCATACCTTATCCAACCACGATTTCTTTGTTAGCAGAAACGCCTTTTTCTACGACCTGAGCCCCTGGGGAGATGAAAAGGCGACAGATGACAGCAGCCAGCAAACCGGTACCGATCTGAATACCCTGAAAGAATACCTGCTGCTGGCCTACAAGGGCAACGGCAATGGCAACACATTTACCTATCTGGGCGGTTTTCCGCCATGGGCATACAAATATACCCGGCATGCTGGTGGCAAACATGAAGACGTAGAAACCGAATGGGAATATTCGCGGATCATCAGCGCATACAATGCCTTTAAAGATGCCGATGCGATAGGTTTCGGTGCATTGGCCAACGCCTCCTTCTGGCAGCATTATCCATTAAAAAAGGTCTACAAGCAGAACTGGGTTACGAAAGAACAGCTGCAGCAGAGAGGATTTCTGGATAAGAACGGAAAACTGCAGTTGGGCAACAAGAACTATTATATTTTCTATGTCGGCGATTACGATGCTTCTTCATGGCTGTCGCAGACTACACCAGATATATGGGACAGCCCGGGCAGAGGTAAGGTCCCACTCATGTGGAGCATCAGCCCGATCCTGGCACAGCGTGTACCCATGGCTATGGAATACAGAAGAGAGACCGCCACCGCCAACGACTATTTTGCCGCCGCAGACAATGGCTCGGGCTACCTGATGCCGGGGATGCTGCAGGCACCCAGAGCCATATCAGCTCTTCCTGACGCTGTCGGCCAGTGGGCAAAGCATAACCAGCCTTACTACAAACAATGGGACTTGTCTATCACCGGCTTTGTGATAGACGGGCAGGCGCCGGGAATGAACAGCAAGGGGCTCGACGCCTACACCAGCTTCAGTCCGAATGGCATTGTGCCTCAAAAAGTTCCGTTGATGTCGCTCCACGGCAACATGCCCGTGCTAAGGGCCGGTGAAGATGTGAACCAGGACAATCCTGCCGAAGCGGCAAAAATTATAATCGATCAGATGCAGCGGCGTAAAGTGCCTTTCCACTGGTTCAGAAATATCCTTAAAGCGCCCACATGGCATGTCGATGTGGTAAATGAGATAAAAAAACTTGATCCGAATGCCGTACTTTTAGATGCACCCGCTTTCTTTGAACTTTACCGGATCTATTTAAAAGAAAACCCCCGGGCTGCAGCAGGTGAGGCGCCATTTAATTAACAGAAATAGAACAATACCATATAAAATGAAAGATTACAGATTAAACAGATTATTCAACAGCAAGTCGGGCAATTGCTTTGACGTGGCAATAGATCATGGTTTCTTCAATGAATACGGCTTTTTACAGGGAATAGAAAACATCAGCAAAGCAGTTGATATCCTGGTAAATGCTGCTCCCGATGCCATACAACTTACGGTAGGCCAGGCGCATTACCTGCAGTCTATACCAGGCAGGCAGAAACCCTCACTTGTTTTGAGAACAGACGTAGCCAATGTCTACGGAAAGGAATTGCCAAGAACATTGTTCAGCCGCATGATAGCAAACCCTGTGGAACAGGCGCTGCGCCTGGACGCCACCTGTGTGGTTGTTAACCTGTTCAGTATTCCCGGCGAGCCGGAAGTAACCGATCAGTGTATCGAAAATATCTTAAAAATAAAGCCGCTCTGCGAGCAATATGCCATGCCGCTGATGATTGAACCACTGGTATTCCGGCCAAACAGTGAAGCTGGAGGCTATATGGTGAACGGTGACCCGCAGAAAATTATTCCCCTGGTAAGACAAGGGGTAGAGTTGGGCGCCGATATCATAAAAGCAGATCCAACAGACGATGTAAACGACTACCACAGGATTGTAGAAATAGCGGGCCGTATACCAGTACTGGTACGAGGCGGAGGCAAGGCCAGCGATCAGGAGATTCTTGACAGAACTTACGGACTGATGCAGCAAGGTGTAAAGGGTATTGTATACGGCAGGAATGTGATACAGCATGCGAACCCGGCCGGAATGACGAAAGCGCTGATGGCTATTGTACATGAAGGAGCGAAACCTGCGGATGTGATTAGCTATATCAATAATTGAGAATGAAACAGGTAAATATAGGGATCATTGGCGGCGGACTAATGGGCAGAGAAGCCGCTGGTGCTTTTGGCAGGTGGTTTACACTCAACGACTTTCCGGCCACTGTAGCGCTGACCGCTGTCTGTGATCTGAATGAGCAAGTATTGGACTGGTATAAAGCAGTACCTACGGTTAAGTTACTAACTACAGATTACAAGGAGCTGCTGAGCAATTCGGAGATCGATGTAGTTTATGTGGCACTGCCGCACAACCTGCATAAGGAATTTTACCTCGAAGTACTGGCCTCAGGTAAAGATCTGCTTGCAGAAAAACCCTTTGGTATAGACCTCGAAGCCGCATTGGCCATCAGAGTAGCCGCCGAAAAGTACGGCCGCTTTGTAAGGTGCAGCTCTGAAATGCCTTTTCTCCCCGGTCCGCAGCGTGTGATCAGGGAAGTACAATCAGGCAGACTGGGCCAGATCATAGAGATCAGGGCGGGCTTCCTGCACTCGAGCGATATGGATCCGGCCAAACCGATCAACTGGAAAAGGCAGGTGAAGTTTTGTGGAGAGATCGGTGTGATGGGCGATCTGGGCATGCACGTGCTGCATCTGCCTTTAAGGCTGGGCTGGAAACCGAAAAGTTTGTATGCGCAATTGCAGGGAATCTTTACAGAAAGGCCCGACGGCAAAGGGGGCGTAGCTGCCTGTGATACCTGGAACAACGCTACATTGAGCACAACGGTAGAGATAGACGGAAACGATGTGCCGATGACCCTGGAGACCAAACGTATCGCGCCTGGTGAGACCAATACCTGGTATATCGAGGTGCTCGGTACCAAAGGAGGTGTAAAATACAGCACAAAGGAAACCAAAACATTATGGACCTTTAAACTGGACGGAGACGAGCAGCAATGGCAGCGCACAGACCTTGGCTTTAAGGGCGTGCCGTTCCCAACTGTTACGGGCGGCATTTTTGAGCCGGGCTTTTCAGACTGCTTTATGCAGATGCTGGCGGCTTATGTAGCCGAGCGGGAAGGCCAGCTAAACGGCAGGTTCGGTTGTGTAACCCCGGAGGAGGCAACCGAAAGCCATTGCATATTTGCTGCTGCACTAAGGTCACAGGCTGCACAAACCGTAGAAAAAGTCATTTATCAATAAACCAGACACGAAATGAAAAGATCTGAAATAAACGGCGTAATAAAAGAGGCAACAACATTCTTTGAAGCCAATGGATGGGCCTTGCCGCCACAGCCCAAATGGGATGTTACAGACTTCGGCCTCGGCGATTTTAAAGGCTGCGGGCTGGTCCTGGTAAATCTGGCGGAAGAAACCGAATACTGTGAAAAGCTGATGTATGCTACAAAAGGACAGGTAACACCCAACCATACGCATCAAAAGAAAAAAGAAGATATTATTTGTCGCACCGGCGTACTGCTGGTACAGCTCTGGAAGAACGATCCGCTAAAAGACGATAGCCCCGCGCAGATCAGGCTGAAGGTAAACGGTGTTTATACCGAAATTGCCTCGGGCGAAGCGCTAAGCCTGCAAGCCGGCGAAAGGGTAACCATTGAAGCAGGCGTATGGCATGCCTTCTGGCCTGAATCTGAAGCCTGTATCATCGGTGAGGTGTCGACTGCGAACGACGATCTCAACGACAATTTTTTCTCCAATGATCAGGTGGGTCGCTTTTCTCAGATCGATGAAAATGAACCTGCTCTTATAAAATTACTTAGTGATAAATAACACGTCATTCCTGGGGTGAATAGGTATGGTGGGGTTACAGTTCAGAAACCCCGCCAGACCCCAGGACTTTTTGTTCTATCGAAGGGTTGCCGGTATAATAGACATGGCCCGATCCGCTGATCAATGCCTTTATATTACCGCTCACTTTGGCAGAGATCGAACCAGAGCCGCTGATGCGTGAAGTAAGATCGGTAATGGCCAGGGTCTTGCCACTGATGCTGCCCGATCCGCTGATGTTCACCGAAGCCTTATCTGCTTTTCCGCTGATCTCCAGACTGCCCGATCCGCTAAGGGTAGAAGTCAGTAAATCTGCATCTATAGCAGTTTTTACCCTTCCTGATCCACTCAGTGTGATGGCAAGTTCGGTTGCCCTGGCAACGCCCTTCAAGGTAATGCTTCCATCACCGCTCATGGAAAGGCTGGTAATGGTTTTCGCATTTACATAGGCCGTAATCTTTTTGCCTTCATATTTTCTGGCCCAGCTTTTCCAGCTTACCGCCGGGCGGATGATGAGCACTTCTCCCTTCACTTCAGAAACCAGGGTAGCGATTGCCTCTGCGTCGCCCTCAAACCTCAGGTTTTCTGTACTGCCCATTGTGATGATCACTTCAATTGGCCCCCCGGCAACTACACCGCTGAAATTCTTTACCTTACGCTCGTCGTTTTTATAATTGATGCTCTTACCTGCTGTTACCGGACCGGCTATAGTAGTCAAATTAGCTGCGCATATTGCTGCTGTAAAAAGTATAGGAATTATTCTTTTCATGTTGAGTTTTTTTTCGTTGTTAATAGTAGGACGGAAATTTAATTGAAAAGTTGCATGAACGCCTGTTTTTTTTACGAACAACCGCGTCTATACAAATTCCCAGGCACTCTGATAAGCTTCTTTTTTCTCGGCATAGGCAACAAGACCATCATAAAAGGGTAGTCTCGACAGGGTTGCACTATCGCCGATTACCACCAGCTTTTGCCTTGGCCGGGTCATAGCCACATTCATTCTTCTAATGTCGCTAAGGAAACCGATATTCCTTTCTGCATTGCTTCTGGTCAGGCCCAGGTAAATGATGTCACGTTCCTGGCCCTGAAAGCTGTCTACCGTATTTACGGTAATGCTGTCTGCATAAGGTGCCAGTTCATCTGAACTGAGCAGAAGTTCCCTGATCAGCAGGTTCTGCTGCTGGTATGGTGCTATGATCCCTATAGAAGGAAACTGATCTGCTGCATAATGTTTGCCAAGTTCAGCTATATACTGCGTGAGGTGTTTGATTAAAAACACCGCTTCTTCAGGATTGGTGGTACTGCTGCCTTCGGCCTTTTCATCAAAGGCGCAACCTGCGGTATCTACAAAGGAGATCGCCGCGTCGCCGGGGAACAATTGCCGGGTGGCTACCGATTCATGGGCCTTCAATAAGTTGTTGTAGAACACGGCAGAAGAATAACCCATAATGTGCTCATGCATGCGGTACTGCTCTTCGAGCAAAGTCACTGCCTGGGGCCAGAAACCCACACATTTTTCCATCAAAGTGGTGCTCAGCCCGCCCTTTGCCGCTTCATTAGATTTAATGGTAGGAGGGAGCTGGCAATGGTCGCCTGCAAAAATGACTTTTTTAGCCTTGATGAGCGGGATCCAGCAGGCGGGTTCCAGTGCCTGCCCGGCTTCATCTATCACCACCGTATCAAACTTCAGGTCTCTGATGGTATAATGGTTGGCGCCTACCAGTGTAGCGGTGATCACCTGTGCCTTAGCTACCACATGGTCGGTAATGTACTGCTCGGTATTACCGGCTTCCTTCACGAGCTTATGCGCCTCATTGAACAGGGCCTTGCGTTGTTCCTGCTCGGCCCGGCCAAAGCTGCGCTTGTATTTATGGGCCATGTTCTTATAATCTGCCGCCTGCTTTTTAAGTGCCTTTAACTGCTTCATGCTTTCATGAACAGCCATTTTACTGTCCAGCGTCAAAGAAAGCATTTTAGGCGAAACCCTTGCCGGGTTGCCGATCCTGAGCACATTCAGGCCCTCGTCATTGAGCTTTTCACTCAGCAGGTCTACCGCTGTATTGCTCGGAGCCACCACCAGGATCTGTTTGTGTTCCAGCTTAATGAGCGCTTTAATGGCCTGCACCAAAGTAGTTGTTTTTCCTGTACCGGGCGGGCCATGTACCACAGCCAGTTCATTCGCACGTACGATTTGGTCTACGGCTTGTTGCTGTAAGTTATTTAATCCCGGAATCTTGTAGGAAAGACCATCCTGGCTGAAACCCGGCTTGCGTTTACCGGTCAGTACTTCAATCAGGTTCAGCGGCCCCTCTGCTTTCTGTTCCGCTATTAATGAAGCTTGCTTCAGTGCCTGCTGCATCTCGTCGTAGCTGTTGTTGTCAAACAGCAGGTCCAGACCGAGCTTGCCGTCTCTGCTCCATTCGGGCAGTTCGTCACTTTTTATCGTCACTTTGATCCGGTTGCCGCCCACATAGGTTACCGTACCTTCTATACGGTCCTTAGCTGTATCGTGATTGGAGAAAAGGGCAACCGACGAACCAAAACGAAACTGATGGTTCAGCTCCTGATGAGTGGTGCGCTCCATCTCGATGCTGAGGTAATCGCCCCTGCTCATTTCTGTTCCCCTGATAGCAATGGGATACCATGAAAGGCCCTTTGTACGCTTTTCGGCTGCAGAAGTAGCGGCTGTATTGGCAAGATAAGCACTAAGGTCTTCCTGCCGCTCTGTCTTCAGCAGGTTGAGCAGCGATTTAAAATATTCCATTACCGCAAAAATAGTTTTAATAATTAAAATCTTATCTTTAGTTAGCCCCATATGAAATTATTTGCCAGCCTGCAGCGCAGACAACCGGCCAATGATTTTAAAACACAACCAGATATATAACTAAACAGAGCCTCCCCAATGCAGAAATAATCAAACCCTAATCACCAAATTCCTATTAAACATGAAAACAAAATCCCTATTGTTGTTAATGGCATTGTTATGCCTGATTTTTACCCAGTGCAAGAAGCAGGACGACCAGAGTTCGGCCGGCAAACAAAGACCAACAACCACAAGCTTTGCGGAAGCCGGACAGACCGGTGCGCTATTCTCTTGCCCTGAATGCCAGGAGAGCGGACAAAAGATCACTGGAACCACTGCTCAGACCCTGGCCAGCACTTATGCTCCGCTGGTAAAATTCGACCGCGCCGCACCAGACTACCCCATTTCTGTCGAAGACGTTTTTAACAGCACAGACCCAAACAGCATTGTTTGCAACGGTACACTGGTAATGACCAACAGAACCCCCGGACTCAGTAAAAGCTTTCCGACCTATTATGAGGTGCAGCAGCACCCGACAGCTTCCAATAAGGTGTTTATCGATTACTGGTGGACTTACAAAACACAGACCACCTGCTTCGCCGGTCTTGGTGGACACGACTACGACTGGGAGCATACCATTTTACAGGTCAACACCCAAACCAACAAGGTACTCACCGTCACCTATTTTCAACATGGCGGCTGGTATACCAAAGACTGGAGAAATGTGGCGGCCGGTACAAGGGTAGATATCTTTGTGGGTAAAAAGGCCCACGGTTCTTACCATAACCGCAATACGATCTCATTCCCGGGATACGATTGCAGCTATTACGGTGATTACAGAAACCCGAACGGCTCGGCCGACGAGGTGCAAAGCTGGAACAACCTGGTAGCGATCAGCTGTGATAAGGAGCAGTTCAGCTACAGTGGTGGCTGGGGCGGTATCGGCAAAGGCCCGCTGTACCGCAGCCGCGATTATTGGAATTTCGCGGCCTGCAATGGCAGCGCCGGAATTACCGGTACCGATGGCTGTAGTCAGAGTAGTTTCCCTGTGGGAACGCTGATCGGCAGCATCAACTAAATGTATCTTACGCTTGTCATATGCCGGGGGCTGTATGGCAAGCGTATTTCTTAAAAATCCCTGAAATTGATATATTGCAGGTTCAAACCATACCAATACCAAATGAGAAACCTGTCCAGGCTGCTTGCCTTTGTTGCAATCCTTGCGATTGCATCTTCCACTTCTTTAATCGCACAGCAAAAGATCAATGCCGTAATTCCCGGAGATTTCGCTGATCCCTCAGTGATCAGAGTCGGTAACCAATATTTTGCCGCCGGTACCTCCTCAGAATGGGCACCGCATTTTCCGATCTATACCTCTTCCAATCTGAAAGACTGGAAACAGACCGGTTATATCTTCGATAAGGCACCTGAATGGACCACAGGGTCGTTCTGGGCACCGGAATATTATTACCACAACAAGACTTATTACATCTATTATACCGCCAGGCGCAAAAAAGATAACCTTTCATTTATCGGTGTGGCCACTTCTCAGTATCCTGACAGGGGCTTTAAGGATCATGGAGTGCTTATTGAACATACTAAAGAAGCCATTGATGCCTTTGTGTACAACGACAACGGGCAGCTTTACATTAGCTATAAGGCCTACGGGCTGGACAACACGCCGATAGAGATCATCGGAAGCAAGCTTTCTGCTGACGGGCTGAAGCTTGAAGGTGAACTGTTTACCATGTTTAAAGACGACAGCAGGATGGGACTGGAAGGCCAGAGTATCCTTAAAAAGGACGATTATTATTATTTATTCTATTCTGCGGGTGCATGTTGCGGCAGTCAGTGTGATTATAACGTGCGGATCGCCAGATCAAAGCATTACAAAGGTCCTTATGAAGATTATCAAAAGAATCCGGCGCTGGCTGGCAACGCCGAATGGAAATGTTCCGGTCATGGTACTTTTGTAAATACACCTGAAGGCCGCACTTTTTATCTGTACCATGCCTACAACCGGGAAACCACAGTTTATACCGGCAGGGAAGGCATGCTGGCCGAACTGACCTGGCCTGAAAAGAACGGCTGGCCGGTATTTACAGAGGAGCCCAACACGGCAGCTAAAGTGCATCAGGTTAATGATTCATTTACTGCCAAAATACCGGCAGGGTACTGGCAATGGGATTTCCGGAATTCCAATCCTGTCGCAAAGCAGATCAACGGCAATCTTCATTTATCAGGCACCGTCAAAGCGGGAAATCCATCAGGGATAGCATATACAGTAAGACCGGTTTCTGCCGAGTGGGAAATGAGTACGACAGTGGTTAATCACAATACAGCACTGAAAGGGCTGACTTACTATGGTGATGCCAACGCCTCACTGAGCCTGGGAGTAGCCGGAGATCGTGTGGAGTTCTGGATAGTAAAGGATGGAAAACGGCAGCTTGCCGGCTATGAGGCCTTAACTTCGAAAACAAAGCCTGTACATCTGAAACTGGTTGGGCAGGCAAACCATACCTGTAAAATTTATTGGAGCCAGGAGCCCGGTAAATGGAAGCAGATGATTAGTGAGGGGAATTTTTCTTATGATTTTTTACCGCAGTGGGACAGGAGCCCGAGGATCGGACTCAACTTTAAAGGAGAAACCGGACAGGATGCCCGGTTCTCTTCATTCGAGGTTAATTATAAATAATTAATGTCGTTAGCGCTGCTATTTCAGCAGTGCTAACGCTTTTTCCAGATATTCATCACGGCCGGCTGTAATCCCGGCAATGCTTTCCGTAACCAATACATCGGGTTGTATCCCCAGACCGTGTAGCTGGCTGCCATCCTGTAATCTGACTTTCATTCCCGTAAACCTGATGCTGTAATTGCCGGGTACCGTGAAAGGGTTTACGTTCCCGTTAGCACCAGCCGTAGGCTGCCCCACAATCGTAGCCAGTTTATATTGTTTAATGAAACCCATATAACTCTCCGCATAGCTGATGGCCCCGCCACCTGTTAAGAAAATAACTTTGGCGCTGATATGCGGCGATTTCGGCGCCATGCTCCAGCCCATTGCTTCGTAGCTGACCTGCTCATAATCGGGCCTGATGACACGTGGTACGAACATCCATTTATTGGTGTCCTGTACCGACAGCAGGTGAGAGATCAGTTCATGATTTCCTTTAGGATAACCCCTTAAATCGCAGATCAGACCCTTTGCAGCTGATAGCTCGGGCAGGATTGCAGAAATATCCTTCATCTCGGTATTCCCGATATTTACATAATAAATGCCATCCTCCAATTTTTTGATCTTTGGTCCCTCAGTGCGATTTCTATAACCTTTTCTGATGCTGCGGACTTCCTTTTCTGTTCCACCGCTGTTAATTTTGAGCAGCAGCTCAGTATCGCGGCTGCCGCAGAAGAGCTGACCCAGTGCACAATAGTTTTTCCACTGTTCCGAACCTGATATTTCGCTTTTAAGCTGCGCAAAGTACTCCAGTGCGGGAACACCATCTATGGCCAGCACGATATCACCAGCTTTCATCGGCAATTGATCAGCTACCAATGCTGTGGAATCCACTTTACTGATGAGAATTTTTCCTTCAGCAAAAGCTGCATCTGCCTGGATAGAAAAGTAATTTTGCTGCCCAAAAGAAACGCTCACATGTCCGTCCTTCAATTTTTCAGTCATGACACGTAATACGGCGCCAAACGATTCTCTGTTATTTGCACCGTAAGCAGCAGAAAGCGCAGACGGAAGTTCTTTATTCCATTCCATTTTGGCTTCCTCCCTGTAAGGAAAGAAATGCTGGAAAACATTCCAGGATACCGCAACTGCACTTAAACGAACATAGAGATCCTCAGCAGGTAATGTTTTCGGAACAGATTGCTCCATTTTTTGCTTTAATTCCTGAAGTTTGAGGGCGTTTGCCTGAGGGTAGGTGGCCGTTTCAGTTCCCATAAGCACCTGGGGCACGATACAAGAAAGGCCGTTTCCAATGCTTTTGATAAAATAGCTGCCAAAAACCGGTTTCGTATCAAAGATTGTCGTGATCATTTTGGTTTCAGATGACGTAGCGATCAGCAATGCTTTCTGGCCATCCACACCCGTATCGTTAACCTGTGTGTAGGTGTAACCCTTCGATCCTGTGTACCAGCCATTGGTCGTGTTCTCTTCAAAAGAACTGTTGTAAAGGGGAACCGGAGTCCATGCGCCCTTGTCTTCCACTTCCAGTTTAAAATTATCGGCCCAGAGTTTTCCCTCACCGATTAAAAAAGCGCCAAAAACAAACTCCCTGGCATCGGTGTCCACTACTCCGCTGATTTCGTAAGCTTTCCAGCTTTTCTCTTTGACCGGCCGGTCATCCATGTTGTTAAAGAAGCCGGTTTTCTGGTCCTCACAGTCTACCCTCATCCACATTTGTCCCTGTCCGCTGGTCACCTCTGTTTTCATCCAACCCTTAAGTCTGAAGTTTTTACCACGGTGGCTCTTTGCATCCACATGATTAGTGGTTACCCCAAATTTAGCACGGTTTGGATCTTTGACAGCTATGCTCCTGTTGGTGCGTACGCTCTTGTATAAGCCGTCATCATTTCCAAGACCATAGTGCTGCCAGGTAATTTCCTTCATTCCTTTTTTAACTGGCGGTGTAATGGATTTCAAGTCGAAGTTTTTCGCTGAACCGTTAGGTACAATTCGAACTGATGGCGCAACAGGATTGAACAAAGCATTTAGTTTTTGATTGAGCTCCTGGGTGTTTGCTGCATTTTCGACTGTTTTGCTGCCATAATAAAGAAACTGATCCCAATCCAGTTTGGCAGCTTCTTCCGAAGGATGAAAATACCTGACGTAGCCGTAGAGTTTAGCGAAGCTTTCTATATTGGCTACTTTTCTGGCTTTACTGACTTCCTGGGCGTTCAACTGAGCGGAGAGCAATACAAGGAGGAATAATGATAAGCGTTGTTTCATGGTCTGGTTGAAATGTTTGGTTGACGTTAATTAAACTGAAAATAAAGCTATTGATATATTGTCTTAATCAATAATCATTAACATTCTTTAACTTTAGCCCTGCCCAAGCTTATATCATATGTCAACTCAAAAGCCAACTATTTCCATCGAATACTGTCCTAAATGTGGCTGGATGCTCAGAGCAGCCTACATGGCGCAGGAGCTTTTAAATACCTTCACAGACGAAATTTATGGAGTGACGCTCATTCCAGGTGAAACCGGTGGCGCCTATATTGTCCGTATCGATGACCGGGTCGTGTTTGACCGGAAAGCCGAAGGACGTTTTCCGGAAGTTAAAGAACTTAAACAGCTGGTGCGTGATGTAGTGAGTCCGGAAAAGGATTTAGGGCATTCAGACCGGCACAAGTAAATTTACTTTGTCTTGTAGTTTAAAAAGGTAAAGTTGCCTTTAGCTGGCGGATATGCTTAATTAATTTAATTGTAATCTTTTGGCTTTATTGAGCAATATTAGCCCGGCTATTGTGCAGTCTTCATAATAATCGTATCTTTGCCCGGCAAATAGTAACTCGTAAACTTATTTGCTATGCAACTCGATCCCAATAAATTTATCGCCGAAGGACTAACATACGATGACGTATTATTAGTACCCGCTTATTCTGAAGTTCTGCCACGTGACGTGGATACCGGGAGTTTTCTCACCAAAAAGATACGTATCAATGTTCCTATAGTTTCTGCCGCTATGGATACTGTAACTGAAGCCGGCCTGGCCATTGCCATCGCACAGGCGGGGGGGATAGGTATGCTGCACAAAAACATGAGCATAGAGCGTCAGGCTGACGAAGTAAGAAAGGTTAAACGTTCTGAAAGCGGCATGATCCAGGATCCGGTTACTTTGCGTGAAGATGCCAAAGTAGCGGACGCCTTCCAGATCATGAAGGAATATAAGATCGGCGGCATCCCGGTGATCGATGCAGACAACAAGCTGGTGGGTATCATTACCAATCGGGATCTGCGTTTCCAGAAAGACATGCAGCGCAAGGTTTCTGAAGTGATGACCAGGGAAAACCTGATCATTGCTGCTGAGGGTACGACCTTAATGCAGGCTGAAGAAATATTGCAGGATTATAAGATCGAAAAGCTTCCTGTTATAGATAAAGACGGTCGCCTGGCCGGTCTGATTACTTTTAAAGACATTCAAAAATATAAAAACTACCCTAAGGCCTGTAAGGATGAGCAGGGCAGACTGCGCGTAGGCGCTGCAGTCGGTGTGGCTTCCGATAACATTGACCGCGTAGCGGCACTGGTAAAAGCAGGTGTAGATGTAGTGACTGTCGATACTGCCCACGGACATTCCAAAGGGGTAATCGATATGGTAAAAGCCATTAAGGAAAGATGGCCGGATCTGCAGGTGATTGCCGGTAATATTGCTACTGCAGACGCTGCCAGGGCTCTGGCTGCGGCTGGTGCTGACGCTGTAAAGGTTGGTATCGGCCCCGGTTCGATCTGTACCACAAGGATCATCGCAGGTGTAGGCGTTCCTCAACTGTACGCGGTATTCGAATGCGCACAGGCGCTTCTTGGAACTGGTATTCCGGTTATCGCCGATGGCGGGATCAAGCAAACGGGTGATATCGTTAAAGCAATTGCTGCGGGCGCGAGTTCGATCATGGCGGGATCACTGTTTGCAGGTGTGGAAGAGTCTCCTGGTGAGACCATCATCTATGAAGGACGTAAGTTTAAATCTTATCGTGGTATGGGTTCGGTAGAAGCTATGGAGCAGGGGTCTAAAGACCGTTACTTCCAGGATGAAACTGATGTGGTAACGAAATTGGTGCCGGAAGGTATTGTTGGTCGTGTACCTTACAAAGGCACACTTGCCGAGGTAATCTATCAGTACATTGGCGGATTAAGGGCAGGAATGCATTATTGTGGCGCTGCTACAGTAGCGGATCTGCAAAAAGCCAAATTTGTACGCATTACGGCTGCGGGAATGAGAGAGAGTCATCCGCATGATATCTCGATCACTAAGGAAGCACCGAATTATTCGCGATAATTACAGCTTAGTCGTACGGTTTTGTTGTTGAAGTTGTGGTACGGAAAAAACCGTTGTCTTCAAGGAAATCATTTTGATACAGAAAAAATACCTTCTTCGAGAAGACTGCATCCCCTGAAGCTTCGCAACATGGGCGCTGAGGTCTTCTCGGAAAAGGTATTTTTCTTTCGCAGAAGTTGTGGAGATAGTGTTTGCTTCATGATTTTAATAAGGTTTCTAATAGTATGATCGCATCACAGTAAATAAAATAGGCGGTCTCATTAGGTTACCGCCTCTACTTTTTACAAATACTCGTCAGGTCCGATCTCCCAGGTCCAGGGTTTTTTAAAGCTGCTGAAAGTACGGAACGTCTTGACGGTAATGGCTTGTTCGCGTGTTTCGTTGTCGCCTTTGCCGGCATCTATTTTTCCGGTAGTTGTTTTGCGTTTTCTATTTACAAAATCGTATTGCTTGTCGTTCATTTCACCGGAGTCTGCATGATAGGCATAATTGCCTGCGCCCGTGAGCTGCCAGTCATTCGCCTGGTATTTGAAGCTATAACTGAGTTTCCAGCGCCAGTTGCCACCTCCTTCAAAGGCAAAATTTAGCTTATTATCTGCGATGCTGCTTGGTCTGAGCGGGTCGCCCATTGCACCGCCTTCCTGTGATCTCAGTATAAAATTATTGTTTTGAGTGACCAGTTTATAATTTTTGCCCGATTTGAAATAGATGGCCAGTATCCTTGGCTTTTGGATTTCAGTAATGAGTTCTGTGGTATTGTCGCCATAGGCGCGGTTTTCTTTTACAGGAGCATAGAATTCGAAAATAAGTGCCAGATCTGCTGTCTTATCGTTGTTCAGGTCACCGTAAACAGAATCGATCACCTTCCATTGGATAGGGATCAGCGATTTTATGGTTTTACCCTGGGCAGGAACCGCAGGAAATTTAAAACTTTGGGCAGATGCAGCCGAACAGCAAATCAGCAAGAGCAGATTAATCAGTATCCTCATATACTCATCTAACGCACATCGCAGAAAATTAGTACCGGAGCAGAATTGGTATCGGTTATACACTGATTATATGTCGATCCTACGTAGATCCTACATCGACCGGCTGATCCCGGTTTCGTATGGCTTATGTATGGCTTTGGTATGGTTCATGTATGGTTAAGGTGGCTGTTATGTACATTTTAATAACCAAGGGTGTACTTACAGCCAATAAGATGTTTATTCTATTTCCTTATAAGAATTAATAGCGCTCTTGCTGTAGATTTGCCATGATAAATGTATAGATAGTTAAATTTATATCTATTTTTTTAAATCGCAAAAGCCGGAATCCTCCGGCTTTTGCTGTTGTTAACTATATAATAGGGATTATATATGGGGGTTATTGAATGATCTTACCGTCTTTGTCAATTTTCAAAGAACCGCTTTCTTGTTCTTTTTTAACGTCAATCTGGTAGTATGAAGTTTTGTCTGCATTGGTTACTAAAAACGCTGCAGTCGGTGTCCATGCTTTCACTGGTTCAGATTGTAGGGTCTTTGTTACTGCTTCTGGAAGATCTTTAAGCTCAACCGGTGTTTTGGTAGTACTATCTTGTTGTACAGCAACGGTTACCGGGTTCTTGATTTCACTTGCTTTTACTGATGCTAATCCTGCTACTGCTAAAAATGCTGCTGATAAAATGATCTTTTTCATAGTTGTTTATTTTAAAGTATTTGTAAAAATTTATTGTTGATTACGGTTAGACTATGCTACATAATGATGCCATATGGTCTTTTTTTTGGCACATGATTGATTTTCAGTGCTTTACTGATTGTGGCGCCAAAAAAAAATGAGGAACTTCTCTACACTTTGTTGCACAAGGAAACACTTTGTGCAGGTTTCGCACCGGGCACCCCGCAGCAGATTGCTCAGGACAATGTTGAAGACAGACCATTTTTCAAAAAGTGGCTTCCGGTTGGTTTTAACGATGATTTTATGAAATGGCTTGATAATTGCCTTGTATGAAAAGGTTAACCTCTCCATATCTATTTACTTTAAAAATTTCAATATCATGCAACAATCTAGAATTTTAGTATTAGCTGCGCTCTCAGTAATACTCGCATCCTGCGGAACATCCAAGAAATTGCAGGAGGCCAGCATGCGTTACAATACCCTGGATAGCAATTATAAAACGGTGCAGGGGGAATTGAGAAGGAGTCAGGACTCTACATCAAAATACAAATCTTTAAGTGAGCAGCTGCGTTCACAGCTGGGTCAGCAGAAAAGCTCTAATGACCAGATGGTGAATCAACTGAAGGATCTGTCGGTGATTTCCGGTTCACAGGCGGAAAGTATCAAGAAATCACTGGAAAGTCTGAGCTCTAAAGATTCTTATATCATGAACCTGCAGTCGGCGATAGCCCGTAAGGACTCGCTTACCATGAACCTGGTCATGAATCTAAAAGGTGCCATCGGCAATATGAACGATAAGGACATCAACATCAAGGTAGACAAAGGGGTGGTTTATATAGATATTTCAGATAAACTGCTGTTTACTACAGGAAAGTATGAAGTGACCCAACCTGCCAAAGAAGTATTGGGTAAAGTAGCTAAGGTGCTGATTAACCAGCCTGAGATCGAATTTATGGTAGAGGGCCATACCGATAATGTGCCTTATAAACAGGGCGTATTGCTGGACAATTGGGATTTGAGTGTGAAACGTGCGACTGCCGTAGTCAGGATCCTGCAGGATGAGTATAACATTCCGCCGGCAAAAATGACTGCTGCGGGTAGGGGTGAATATGTTCCGGTAGCCGGAAATGACTCTGAACCGGGCAAGGCTTCTAACAGACGCACAAGGATCGTGATCCTGCCTCAGCTGGATCAGTTCTTTAAATTACTGGAGAATCCTAAGAAATAAAGGCTGAGAGTTAATTGAATAAAATTTCCAAAAATAAAGGGAGCCCGTAAAACCGGCTCCCTTTATTTCTTCCTCTCACCTCTGTCTACTCCAAAGCACAAAGTTTATGGTATTGTGCCAGAGAAATCCTCAGATAGGAGGCGATATCTTCTTCGTCCGCATGTTCTTTTACCCAGGGTTGGCTTTCCAGAAGGTCAAAGTATCTTTCAGCAATGGTTTTTGTGGCCAGACTTTCGCGGTGGTTTCTAATAATTTCGAACTGCTTTAACTTGATAGCTTTGTGCAGTTCGGCAGTATGGGGATGTTTACGTGTTAATGCAACAAGGTTTTCCCACGAAATTTCTATAAATTGGCTAGCAGTAAGAATGACTATTGTATTTCTCTTATCCAGAGCAAGAATAACCTGTGAAGGGTCAATAAATCTTTCCACTTGTTTGTGACCGCCTATCATTCGGAATTCAATGGCATAGCCTGTTGAAAGAAATTTCAGAGATCTTTTGCGCGGTTGCCTATGAAAAATAATATAGCCAGGTTCGAAAAAAACACTTTCTTCTTCGTTAAAGTTGTCTGGGTTCATCTAATAAACAGTTAGTTAAAGCAAATGTATGCTAAAAAATAGCTAACCATCTATTGGGGGAGCAAATATTTATTACTCTGCCAGCCAGAGTTTCTTTACAACCTTTTTTATTTTTGAAACGGACTCCTTTTATGTCTGCGACTGGCTGATCTTTGCCTGCATGATTTTTGCAATGCCGGATGCTCTTGAAATGGCTTCTTCAGCCTTTTCTCCAGTAAAATTGTCGGTTATTGTGCTTGCCCAAAGGAATAGCCAATGTTCAAAGTGTGCGGCTTCCAGGGCTATCGTTTTGTTGATGTCGATGTGTTTAGCCATTGGATTACCCTGGTAGGTATGCACGTCCAGAAGGATGGTTTCCCAAAAGGACACCATTACCGGAATATGGATTTCCAGGTCGAAATGTGTGGCTTTGAATATATGACCGATGATTGGGTCGCTGAGTGCCTTGTTGTAGAAGAGTTCTACAAGTCTTTGAATGTCAGCGCGGGTTTGTATGGTAGCAGTCATGTTATGAAATATCGGTACTGCCTGGGGCAGTTCTGCAAGTTAGGATTTTATTATTTGTGTTGCCAATCTGTATCTTTGTATAAAAAATTAAAGCCATGTCTATTACATCACAGGACGAACTTTTCGGAATGCAGCAGATCAGCAATGCTGTAGCTGAAACGTTAAAGAAAATGAGGGCTCATGCCGCTCCGGGAATGACCACAAAGGAACTTGACGATTTTGGCGGGGCGCTGCTGAGTAGTCTGGGTGCAAAGTCTGCGCCTAAATTAACTTACGATTTTCCGGGCTGGACCTGTATCAGTGTGAACAATGAGGTTGCGCATGGCATTCCTTCGGCCGACAGGGTTTTGAAGGAAGGTGATTTGATCAATATTGATGTTTCGGCCGAATTGAACGGCTTCTGGGCAGATAATGGCGGTTCGTTCATATTGGGTAGGGATGCGCAGCAGCTTCAGCCGTTGGTCGATGCGTCCAGAGAAATTTTGCGCAAGGCGATAGATCAGATCAGCGGCGGCGTGAAGATTGCTGAGATCGGCCGGCTGATAGAATCTGAAGCCCGCAAAAGAGGGTATAAGGTGATCAAAAATCTGGCGGGTCATGGTGTGGGCAGGAGCCTGCATGAGGAGCCGCACGATATCCTGAACTATCCGGATAAATATGTGACCACACGGTTTAAGAAGAATTCGGTAGTGGCTATTGAAACTTTTATTGCTACGGCTTCTACCTATGCGGAGCAGCAGGAGGATGGCTGGACATTGCTGGGCAATAAAGGCGGTTACGTGGCCCAGCATGAGCATACCATCGTGGTAACAGATGGCAAGCCGGTTATTCTGACCAGCGCCAACGAGATCTGGGCATAAAAGAAGATCTCAACGTCGCGGAAAAGATAGGAATATAAAAATAACGCCCGGATGTGGTTTGCACAATCCGGGCGTTAGCATTTGGGAGCGTACTGAAAATTTCTTAATCGGGCATCAGTTCTGCCAGTTTTTTATTCAGTGCTTCACCAATCAGGTGCGCGCCTACGATCTTGCCTTCAGGATTCACCAAAAAATTGGCAGGGACACCTGAAATACCGTAAACTTTACGGGCTTCACTTTCCCATCCTTTCAGGTCAGATACCTGTGTCCAGGTCAGTCCGTCTTTTTTGATCGCTTCCCGCCATTTGGCTTTATCACTGTCTACAGATACGCCCAGTATTTCAAATCCCTTTTCTTTAAAGGCTGCATATTGCTTTAACAGGTTAGGACTTTCCGCACGGCATGGTGAGCACCAGCTGGCCCAGAATTCTACCAGTACATATTTGCCTTTGTAGTCTGTTAGAGATACGGGTTTGCCGTTCACATCATTCTGGGTAAAGTTCGGCGCAGCGGCACCCATTGCGGTAACTTTATCGGCGCTCAGCATTTTGTAAAGGCTTTGCCCGTCGTACGAGAGCCGAAGCTTTTCGCTCATCTTGTTGAACGCTGCAAGGATCACTTCCGGTTTGGTACCGTAGTTGGCTTCAGATAAGCTGTGCATGGCAAAATAAGAGTTCGGGTTTTTTGCTGCGAAGGTTAAAATTGCTGCTCTTCTTGAAGCCTGCATGTCATTGACCTTTTTATCCAATACTTTAAAAAACATGGTATCCGCTTTCTGCTCGGGAGCAGCGCGGGTCAGCGTTACATTGGCATTGTGGTGGATGGTCATTACCGGAGGTCCTACTGCTTTTATAAAGGCGATAGATTCATCATATACTTTAGAGCCTGTCCATTTGGCGTTGTACAGGGAATCTGCAGAGCTGATCTGAATGTTTTCCTTTCCGAAATTCGGGTAAATCACATCGCCCAGACCTCCCGTGCCATAGATTTCCTTGTCCCTGATGCCTTCACGTGAAAGCGTCATACGACCGGAAGCGATGTTCGCGATATAGCCGGTAAATTTGAAAGTTCCGTTTACCAGTTCGCAGGAATCTGACTTGCCGTTGCCGTCTGAACCGTAATCCAGATAGATCTTTGCAGGTTTGTTAAGGTTTCCAATTTTACCGCTGATGGTAAAATTTGGCGTTTGTGCTGCTGCGATGGCAGGGGCCAGGGCTGCGAGTATCAATAGTTTTAGTTTCATATGTTGTAGTGTTAGTTCGTTCTGATGGCCATGTCTACAGGGTTGCCGGGAATATCTTCGATCTTTTTGATGAGTAAGCCATTGTCTCCGGTTTTAATGCTGGTGAACCAGATGGTGCCTTCATTTCCTACCAACAGGGTCTCTTCATCTTCTGAGAGTTTCAGCATCGTAATGGCGGTGCCTCCGAAATTGGTAGCCAGTTCTCTGAATTCTTCGTTGATCGGGTTATAACGGAATACTTTGCCTGCTGAGGCGATGTAGATTACTCCGTTCTTTGCGCCCTGCCATTTGGTGTCGGCAGTGATGAGTTCCGGACGTTTGAATTCACGTTTTTGCTGGGCACTGAAGGTAAATGGTCCGGTAAATTTAACATTGAACTTGAGCTCGTAGAGTTTCCCTTCTGCACCATTTCTCATGAAGGCATAACAGTCTGCATTGTTCAGTTGTATCAATTTGATCAGGTCCATACCTACATTGAGGGGATTGAAGATTTCTGCGCCCTCTACGGAGTATTGTGTGCCGAAATAAGCGGGGTTGCCGTAAAGGTTGAGTCTTAGAAACTGTTTGCGGTTCTTGTCAAAAGCGATAAAGTAGGTTCC
>DATFQH010000405.1:0-10921 GCA_035264385.1 Pedobacter sp. | reverse complement strand
ACTCATGATGGAGAGATCCCTTGCGCCCATTAAAGAAAAGTGCAGTGTGCGGGGTATCGGCGTGGCGGTAAGCGTAAGCGTGTCTACGTTTACTCTAAGGGCCCTTAATTTTTCTTTGGAGGTTACACCAAACTTTTGTTCCTCATCGATGATCATTATACCCAGATCCTTAAATTTAACATCTTTACTGAGCAGCCGGTGCGTGCCGATAACAATGTCGACCTTTCCATCCGCTACGTTGGCCAGCGTTTCTTTAATCTGTTTACTGGTTTTAAATCTGTTGATGTAATCGACATTGCAGGGAAACCCTTTTAAGCGGCCCGAAAAGGTCTTGAAGTGTTGCAGAGCAAGAATGGTCGTAGGGACAAGCACAGCAGCCTGTTTGCCGTTTGCTACGGCCTTGAAGGCCGCACGAATAGCGATCTCTGTTTTTCCAAAACCTACATCTCCGCAGACCAGCCTGTCCATTGGATGCGGGGCTTCCATATCCTTTTTCACATCGTTTGTCGCTTTAACCTGATCCGGGGTATCCTCATAAATAAAAGAGGCTTCCAGTTCGGTTTCGAGATAGCCGTCGGGATCAAACGCGGTACCCACCTGTGCTTTGCGAAGGGCATAAAGCTTTATGAGGTCGCGCGCTATATCTTTAACTTTTTTTTTAGTGGTTTTCTTGAGTTTGTCCCAGGCTTCTGTGCCAAGCTTATTCATCCGGGGCGCCGTACCATCCTTGCCGCTGTATTTAGCAATGCGGTTCAGCGAATTGATGTTAACATACAACAGGTCGTTGTCTGCGTAAACCAACCGGATCATTTCCTGGGTCTTGCCATTTACTTCTACTTTTTCCAGGCCGGCATATTTTCCGATACCATGATCGATGTGTGTTACAAAATCGCCAGGCTTTAAGTCTCGGAGTTCTTTTAACGTAATGGCCTGGCTACGCTGGTATCCGCGTTTCAGCTTGTATTTGTAAAAGCGGTCGAAAATCTGATGATCGGTATAAAATGCAGCTTGTAGCTGCTGATCTACAAAGCCTTCCCTGAGCGGAATGTTGATAGGGGTAAACTTTGCTGTTTTGTCAATGTCGTCGAGAATTGCATATAGCCTTTCGGTCTGTTTGGTAGAAGAGCTGAAAATAAAATTATGAATATGCTGTTTCTCATTTTCCTTAAGATTGTGAATAAGCAAGCTAAAGTCCTTATTAAACGAAGGCTGTGGTTTGGTCTCAAACTGAAATACATGTTCTGTTTGATAGAAAAACTGTTTGCCAAACTCTACAAGGACAAAATCGTGTAATGTATCCGCCACCATCTTTTCGTCTGTGAAGCCGTACCTTGGGTCTATCCAGTTTGCATTTTCCAGTTTTTCTTTATCAGGAAGGGCCTTCCACAGCTCAATAGCTTTCTTATATCCTGACTTGATAATATCCAGCGTGAACTCGACATCTTTAAACCAAAGTTGGGTATCTTTCTCGATGTAATCGAGCAGGCTGATGTTATTTTCAGTAAGGTATTTAGATTGTACGTTAGGTATAATCGTTAGTGTTTTAACATCTTCTACGGAAAGCTGGCTTTCGATTTCGAATGTTCGGATACTTTCTATTTCATCACCAAAGAATTCAATCCGGTATGGCAGATCATGAGAAAAGGAAAAAATGTCAACGATTCCCCCCCGAATGGAAAACTGCCCGGGTTCATAGACGAAGTCGGTGCGGTTAAAGTCGTAATCAATCAGAAATTCATTGATGAATTCTATCCCTAACCGGGCTCCAAGACTGATCTCTAGGGTGTTTTTTTCCAGTACATTCCGATCAATCACTTTTTCCGCAAGCGCCTCAGGATAAGTAACAACCAGCTTGCCATATTCGGAGTGGTGGTTTAGCTCATTGAGTACCTCCGCCCTGGCAAGAACGTTGGCCGTATCTACCTGGGTGAAATCAAAGGCCTTACGGAATGAAGAAGGAAATAATAGCACCTCTTTGTCCAGAATGCTTTCCAGATCTGCCAGGAAATAGGAAGCCTCTTCTCTATCTGGCAGAATAAAAAGGATCGGTTTGTGCAGTAAAAAATACGAGGAGACGGCAACTGTTGCGTCGGCCGAACCAACTAATCCTTTTAGTTGAAGTTTGTTACCTTTGCCGGAATTGAGAGCCTTAGCTAACGCTGCAATGCGCTCATCTGTTTTGTATCTGTTGATCAGGTCGCGGATGTTCACAACGCAAATGTAATATTTATGATTAGCTTTAGCTGTAACAAAATATCTATTAATCCATCTATAGTATAAAGAGTGCAACATGAAAGAGCTCATTATTTGGGTATTGGCCTTAGTAATGCTTGGTGTGGCAACGCCAATGGAACATGGACACTTACATCATTTTTCCCTTTGCCCGCTGGCGAGTGTGGGAATAGAATGGTGCCCGGGCTGCGGACTGGGAAGGTCTGTTACCCAGTTGATGCATGGTAACTTTGCCGAAAGCTGGAAATACCATTGGTTGGGTCTGCCTGCATTATTGATGATTGTTTATAGAATCGTTGAACTTATTAAATTGAATATAAAAGCATTTAAATTAAAGTATAAGGAGAAAAGATATGTTTGATTCACCATTTATGTCCCTGCCTGGGATCACGCCCCAGGAATATCAGTATTTGCAAACTGCAACTACAGGATTTAGCGAACAACAGCTAAGAGGATTTTTAATGATCTATAGCAGCAAAAGGAGAAATCCTGATGATATGGTACTGTATAGTATTTTAGGGTTCTTTGTACCGGGACTTGCCAGGTTTTTAGTAGGGCAGATCGGTATGGGCATTTTGTACTTCTTTACTTATGGCCTTTGTGCTATTGGTACGATCATCGATATCATAAACCACAAAAGCCTGGCTTTTGAGTACAATCAAAAAATGGTATTCGAGAGTCTTCAAATGGTAAAGATTGGCAATATCCAGTAAGATTTGCTTAATTTAGGGCATGAGATTATCCATTTTGATCAAACATCTGGAGGCTTTTGCCCCACCCAATTACCAGGAGGATTATGACAATTCAGGACTCCTTATCGGGAGTCCTGATCAGGAAGTGCATAGTGCACTGGTTGCGCTGGATTGTACAGAACAGATTGTAGACGAAGCTATAGCCCTAGGATGTAATCTGATCATCACACATCATCCCGTGGTTTTTAAGGGGCTAAAAAATTTCACAGGTAAAACTTATGTGGAGCGTGTGGTGATGAATGCGATAAGGCATAACGTGGCTTTATATGCAATCCATACCAATCTTGATCATGTAAAACATGGAGTAAATGGCGTGATCGGGGAACGGCTGGGGTTAAAAAACCTGAAAGTACTGAAGCCTAAAGATGGCTTACTAAAAAAACTGGTTACTTTCTGCCCTGTCGATCAGGCAGAGGGGTTAAGGGCCGCTTTGTTTGCTGCCGGTGCAGGACATATTGGGCTGTACAGTGATTGTAGTTTTAATACTGAAGGTATCGGGACTTTTAAGGGAGAAGTAGGATCTGACCCTTATACAGGAGAGCCCGGTGTTTTGCATCATGAATTTGAAACGCGTATAGAAACGATATTTGTAACGCAGGATGAACGGAAAATTCTGTTGGCCCTGTTTGAAAACCACCCGTATGAAGAGATTGCGTATGATATTTATCCTCTTGAAAATAAACTGGATGTTGTTGGTTCGGGTATGATCGGATGGTTGGAGCAGGAGCTGGATGGCAGGGCCTTTTTGAGTCTCGTGAAAGAAAGAATGGACGCAAGTGTTATCAGGCATACGGCCTTATTACCCGGAAAGATCAGAAAAGTAGCTGTTTGCGGGGGCTCGGGCAGTTTCTTGCTAAAAGACGCGATCGCTGCCGGAGCCGACGCTTTTGTAACGGCGGATTTCAAATATCACGAGTTTTTTGATGCAGAGGCAAAAATAGTGATCGCAGATATTGGACACTTTGAAAGTGAACAATTTACATCTAATTTGTTGATAGATATTATTCAAGAAAAATTTCCTAACTTTGCAATCCGTTTAACGGAGCATAATACAAACCCCATAAATTATTTCATTTAATGGAACAAACTGTAGAGCAAAAGCTAAAAGATTTATACGAATTACAAACCCTGCACACTAAGATCGACAAGATCCGTCAGATCCGTGGTGAGCTGCCAATGGAAGTTGCTGATCTGGAAGATGAGGTGGCGGGTCTTGAAACACGTATACAAAAGTTCAAAGGTGAACTGGATGATACCGAGGATGCCATTGTAACGCGTAAGAATATGATCAAAGAGGCTCAAAACCTGATCAAGAAATACGAGACACAGTTGAAGGACGTAAAAAACAACCGTGAATACGATGCATTGACTAAAGAGGTAGAGATTCAGACTTTGGATATTCAGGTTTCTGAGAAAAAGATCAGGGAGTTTGGTTTTGACATTACTACAAAAACTGAAGTTTACGAAAAAGCACTGGCCGACCTGGAATCAAGGAAAAAAGATCTTGATATCAAAAAGGGAGAGCTACAAACAATAACAGCCGAAACAGAGAAAGAAGAAGAAGCTTTAACGAAGAAATCGGAAAAAGCTGAAACTGAGATTGAAGACAGACTTCTGGTAGCCTATAAAAGGTTGAGAGGAAATGCAAACAATGGCCTTGCTGTTGTAACCATTGATCGTGATTCATGTTCAGGGTGTTTTAACCAGATTCCGCCACAGCGTCAACTGGATATTCGCCAACGTAAAAAGATCATCGTTTGTGAACACTGCGGAAGAATTTTGGTTGATGAAGCACTGACTCAGGAAGTTGCGCTTGCTTAGTTATCTTTTCTAAAGAATCATAAAGGCCGAAATTATTTCCGGCCTTTTTTTATGCAATAAATTACGATTTTTATGGTGTTGCTGACGGACTTGGTCTTGTGGCTAAGATTAGAGAAAAACTACCACTTCATAGGGCGTGGTAATATTTTGTCCAGGCACTAATACGGTGTATGCTGAAGTCGAATTAAAAGCGGTAAACAAACGCATTAATATGCATCCCTGCTCCTACAGAAGCAAATACCGCATATTCACCTTCATTAAGCTGATAACCTTTCACTTGATTCTTAAGTACCAGATCCAGAAGGGTGGGGATTGTCGCCACAGAACTGTTACCGAGCCATGAAATAGTCATTGGCACTAGGTTTTCGGGTACTGTATCCAGATTGTAGAGTTTAAAGAGACGTTTCATGATTGCATGGTCCATTTTACCATTTGCCTGATGAATAAAAACTGTTTTAATATCGGCGATGCCTATCCCGGCTTTATCTAAAGCGGTTTTTACTACATGAGGGACTGTAGTTACTGCAAATTCGTATAGCTTGCGGCCATTCATCTTCAAATAGCTGTTTCCATTTGCCTCATTTGGATTATTGCTGGGTCCCATAACCAGCAGTGAACCATAATTCACGGCATAAGTCTGAGTTTTGTGTGCTATAATTCCGGTCTTTTCCTCTGCTTCTTTAGCTTCAAAGATTACCGCACCCGCTCCGTCAGAGAAGATCATACTGTCCCTATCATGAGGATCTATAATTCTTGACAGGGTTTCTGATCCAATCACGAGCACTTTCTTTGCATCTCCGCTTTGGATGAGATAATTGGCCTGTATGGCGCCCTGTACCCAGCCTGGACAACCAAATATAATATCATATGCCACACAGTCAGGGTTTTCTATGGATAGGATTTGTTTCACCTTGGCTGCAAGTGCCGGTATGATATTGGTACGGTTACTTCCATAGGTCAGGTCACCGAAGTTGTGACAAAAAATAATGTGATCCAGACTTTCTTTGTCAATGCCTGCGGCATCTATGGCGCGTTGTGCGGCTATCGCGCCCATGTCGCTGTTTACTATATGATGATCTGCATAACGTCTTTCCTTGATTTCTGTAATCTCAGTAAATTTGCTGATAACTTCAGATATTTCTTTGTCGAGAATGACGCCGTTGTCGTAAAAAGTAGAACTTAAGAATGAACTTCCTGAAATGATGTGTTCAGGAATATAACTCCCTGAACCCGTAATAACCGAGTAGATGTTTGCTTTATTGCTCATTATAGACCATAGACTGTTTTAGTCTACAGTATAAAACTAGAACAATTTTATTACAAAAAAAAGTTTTAAGAGAAATCTTCAATTAAAAAAACGAACAGTTCCTTTGGTCCATGGGCGCCAAGTACCAGCGTTTTTTCAATATCGGCGGTTCTGCTGGGGCCTGTGATGGTACTGATCATGGTTGGAATCTGACTCCCATATTTATGTTTGATAAGCTTAAATGCATCTTTCAGGTCCATTACCATCTGTCCAGTGCGTGCAATTACAATGTGATGATCAGGGAAAATACCTAACCGGCGACCCGCAGCATTCTGGTTAGAGACCATAACTGAGCCATTGCGGGCGATCAAGGCTTCACACGAGGTAATGCCTACTTCTGCTAATTCAAAATCTTTGTCTGTTTTGTAGAAAGGGAACTCGTATTCAGCAAGTAATTCCTGTAATTCAGGTTCCCAGCAATATATTTTTCTCCATTTATATTTGTCTGCCAGCTGGAGAATGTTTTCTATGAACTCGATACCGTTTTCGCAATAGATGAAATTGCCTGAAACAGCGGTAAGTTGCTCGGCAAAAAGGACTTCAGGTATTTCCTCGTTCTTTTTATACAATGGGGTATCCTCTGTATTGGGATAAGGATTTTCCCGTTTTTCTAAAAGGGCCTTCCTGATCTTTTTTAGAATTTGTTCTTTCGCTGTCGTGTTGTCTTTCATCGTCTAAAAAATGAAACCCTGAATCTCTATAGATCCAAGGTTTCAAACATATGTATAAATGTTCTGTTTTAAAATGCTTATTTACATGTTAAAACAGAACGGGTTAAACTAAGCTTCCACCGGCGGAATCTGATTGGTGCCGGAGCCTTTTGCAAACTCCTCATGTGCTTCCGGACCGAAAAGACGTTTGCCGAAAATCGTCTCTAAATCGTCCTTAAACAGCACTTCCTTGTCAATGAGAATGTCGGCCAACTGTATCAGTTTATCTTTATGTTCTTGCAATAATGCAATTGCTCTCTGATACTGGCCCTCAATTAAATTGGAAATTTCCTTATCAATTAAAAGCGCCGTTTCTTCAGAGTAAGGCTTGTTGAAGTTATATTCATTTTGGCCTGAAGAATCATAATAGGTGATATTTCCCAGTTTTTCATTGAGACCATAAATGGTTACCATTGCGCGCGCCTGTTTATTAACCTTCTCAAGATCACTTAGGGCGCCTGTAGAGATGGTGTCAAATATCACTTTTTCTGCAGCACGACCACCCATAGTAGCACACATTTCATCCAGCATCTGGTGCGGCCTTACAATGAGCCGCTCTTCCGGCAGGTACCATGCCGCCCCAAGGCTTTGCCCTCTTGGTACTATCGTAACTTTAATCAAAGGCGCAGCATGTTCCAGCATCCAGCTTACAGTTGCATGCCCTGCTTCGTGTATTGCAATTGCCCTCTTTTCAGATGGAGTAACGATTTTATTCTTCTTTTCTAAACCGCCAACAATTCTGTCAACAGCATCCAAAAAGTCTTGCTTGTCTACGGCATTTTTATTCTTTCTTGCGGCAATTAACGCAGCCTCATTACAAACGTTGGCAATATCTGCTCCGGAAAATCCCGGGGTTTGCTTGGCCAGGAACTCTGTGTCCAGGCCTTCGGCCATTTTTATCGGTTTAAGGTGTACTTCAAAGATTTCTTTACGCTCTCTAACATCCGGAAGATCAACATAGATCTGTCTGTCAAAACGGCCGGCTCTTAACAGAGCTTTATCAAGTACATCTGCACGATTTGTGGCTGCCAGAATGATAACATGAGTATTTGTGCCGAAACCATCCATTTCTACCAGCAATTGATTCAATGTGTTTTCACGCTCATCATTCCCGCCCATCATGCTATTTTTTCCTCTTGCACGGCCTATTGCATCGATTTCATCAATGAAGATGATACACGGAGCCTTGTCTTTTGCCTGTTTAAAAAGATCACGTACCCTGGAAGCACCAACCCCTACAAACATTTCTACGAAATCAGATCCTGATAACGAAAAGAAAGGAACCTGCGCTTCTCCGGCTACAGCTTTTGCCAACAGGGTTTTTCCTGTTCCAGGAGAGCCCACCAACAATGCGCCTTTAGGAATTTTACCTCCTAAGACAGTGTACTTCTGCGGATTCTTAAGGAACTCTACGATCTCCTGAATCTCCTCTTTTGCCCCTTCCAGTCCGGCAACATCTTTAAACGTTACTTTAAGGTCGTTCTTTTCATCAAAAAGGGTTGCTTTGGACTTGCCTATGTTGAAGATCTGACCACCACCACCACCAGCGCCTCCGCCCATTCTCCGCATGACGAAAATCCAGAAACCAATGAAAAGCAGAACAGGAATGATTACAGTGAAAAACCAGGAATTAAATGAGCTTTGTCTTGTATCCTTTTCTGCAAGAATTTGCTGATCAGGTGGCAGGTTTTTTTGTGACTCTTTTAGTTGAGCATCCAGTGCATCCATCGATCCGGCCGTAAAATATACCATCGGCCCGGCATTTGATCCAAAATTACTTTTATTGATATATTCCTTGTACTTCGTATCTTTTAGTTTGTCCAGCCTGTCTTTTTTAATAAAAACTTCAACTTTTACAAGGTCTTCATGTTTATATGCCACAAGCCGCTGTACATCGCCAGGCAAAAGCATCTGTGTTTCAAATGTGCGATAGGGAACAGGCTTGCTAGTGTCTGCATTAAACAGAAACTGCAATAATATCAATCCTAATATAATCGCCGCATATACCCAAAAAATGTTAAACTTAGGGCCTTTCTGAGGTTTTTTAGGAATATTAGGAATTCTTTTTATTAGTTTGGGTTTTGTATTCGGATTCTCTTTCATCTTTAAATCAAAAAATGTGTTTGTGAATGATTAAGCGCTTTGGTATGAGGTAGTTTGGGCATCTCCCCAAAGGTCTTCAATACCATAAAAATCACGCTTTTCAGTTTTAAATATATGTACAACAATATCAAAATAATCCAGGATTATCCATTCAGCAGATTCTTGTCCTTCTTTTCTCCATGGATTGGTTTGGGTACTCTTATAGATTTCTTCTTCAACACTGTCTGCTATCGCCTTTACTTGCGTCGAGGAGTTAGCGCTGCAGATGATAAAAAAGTCAGAAACGGAGCTATTAAGATTTCTCAGGTCTAACCGGACAATATCATTGCCTTTTTTTTCCTGTATGCCATGTACGGCTATTTCTGAGAGGTATGTAGAAAGGTTTACGATTTTCTTTTTTACCATTAAAATGTTTTAATTTTGATAAACAAATATACAATCAACACTTGCAAAATAACACTTTTTCCACATTATTTGTTGGTCAAAATCTTATCAGGTTATCAGCCGTTGATTCTACCAATAACTTTTTGAAAGACATGGTGTCAAATTCCGAGCCATTACCTGAAGGGACTGTTATTATGGCAGATAGTCAGTATGCGGGAAGGGGACAGATGGGAAATACATGGCATGCTGAACCCGGCTTAAATCTAACATTCAGTGTTTATCTTAAGCCGGGCTTTTTAGATGTAAACAAGCAGTATCTTCTAAATATGGCGATTGCTATAGGAATCCGGAATGCGCTGACGTTGTATGTAAAAGAAGGAATTACAATTAAATGGCCAAATGATATTTACCATTACAACAAGAAGCTTGGAGGGGTGTTAATCGAAAATGTGATAACGGGCAGCACTTACAAGTATGCTGTAATTGGCATTGGGATCAATGTAAATCAGCAAAGTTTTAATCAGTATAAGCTCGGAACGGCCGAATCGCTTGGCAAAATTTTACAGCAGGATGTTAATTTAATAGAATTGCTTGGCAAAATCTGCAATCAGGTCGAAGCGCAGTATCTTATGTTGAAAGGAAATCATGACAAACTGAAAGCCGATTATCTAAAGGGACTATATGCTTTTGACAGAGATTCCGTGTTTAAAGATAAAAACGGAATATTTAAAGGGAAGATAACAGACGTAACTTCAAGGGGGCAGCTTATTGTCGGTGTGGAGGGTAGCGAGAGAACGTATGATTTTAAAGAGATCCAGTTTTTAAGCGATATATCCTGAAAGGACACCTTTAGCATGATGGCTAAGTAAGGAAATGAAAAATTATAAGTAATTTCACGCCCTATTACAGAACAAATGAAGAGGATACTTATAGTCTTGGGGATGCTTGCGGTGTTATTGGTGCTATTGCCCGACCATAGCTATGCATCGATTTTGACTCAGGATTCCACAGGAGCTGAAGATTTAGTATTTACCGAAATAACTGCTGATAGTTCATCCGTTCCGGATAGTGTTTCTGCAGTTGCTCCTATTCCTTCGCCAGAGAGTTCAGTTGCTGCCGCTGCGGAAAAGAACAGTCCAAAAGAAGCAGGCAGCGTTGCTCCCGAGGCCGGGAAGACTTTGTGGAAGACATTTTTAGAGGGGCTTGCCGGTGGTTTCCTGGCTTTCCTGATGCCCTGCATCTTTCCTATGGTACCGCTGACGATCAGCTATTTCACCAAACGTGCGGGGAGTAAAAGCAAGGGGGCCGGACAGGCCCTGATCTACGGCCTTTCCATCATTGTCATCTATGTAGCCTTCGGCCTGCTGATCACGGTGATCTTCGGTTCTGCGGGTTTAAATGAATTCAGTTCGAGCGGAATATTCAACTTCTTTTTCTTTTTACTGCTGGTGGTCTTTGCAGTCTCCTTTTTCGGTGCCTTTGAGATCACCCTGCCCAGTTCCCTGGTGAACAGGATAGATAACAAGGCAGACAACAGTAAAGGGCTTGGAGGGATCTTTTTTATGGCAGCCTCACTGGCCCTTGTATCCTTCTCCTGCACCGGACCGATCATC
>DATFQH010000404.1:0-5718 GCA_035264385.1 Pedobacter sp. | reverse complement strand
GACATTTACAAAAAAGAAATTAAGGCTTATTTTCCGCAGGCTGAGGCCGTGCAGGAGATGGTTAATAAAAAAGGACCGAGCAGCTTTTACGAGTCTGTAGAAAACAGGAAGGAGTGCTGCTATATCCGCAAGATAGAGCCTTTAAAAAGAGCATTGAACGGAAATAAACTTTGGGTGACCGGCATAAGGTCTGATCAGTCTGCAAACAGGCATGATATGAGCAACCTGGAGTGGGACGAGGGGAACCAGATGGTGAAGTTTCATCCGATCTTTTTCTGGTCGCTGGATGAGGTGAAGGATTACATTAAAAAGAATAATATTGTTTATAATACATTACATGACAAGGGTTTTCCAAGTATAGGATGCGCACCATGTACCAGGGCAGTGAGAGAAGGGGAGGACTTCAGAGCTGGACGCTGGTGGTGGGAAGATCAGTCGAAAAAGGAATGTGGCCTGCACGCTGCTTCATAATTGCAAAATAAAAGATGAGTAAGTATAATTTAGATTATTTAGACGAGTTAGAGGCCGAGGCCATTCACATTATGCGTGAAGTGGCAGGGCAGTTCGAAAAGCCTGCCTTATTGTTTTCAGGAGGTAAGGATTCGATTACACTGGTTAGGTTGGCCGAAAAGGCCTTCAGACCCGGTAAATTTCCTTTTCCGCTGGTACATATCGATACCGGGCACAATTTTGAGGAGACCATTACTTACAGAGACAAAATGGTGGAACGGATTGGTGAGAAACTGATTATAGGCCATGTTCAGGACTCTATTGATCAGGGGAAGGTGGTAGAGCAAACCGGTAAGAACGCCAGCAGAAATGCTTTGCAGACGGTAACGCTGCTGGATACTATTGCGCTGCATAAGTTTGATGCCTGTATTGGCGGTGCCCGCAGAGATGAGGAGAAAGCCCGTGCCAAGGAAAGGATATTCTCTGTAAGGGACGAATTTGGCCAGTGGGATCCTAAACGCCAGCGTCCGGAGCTTTGGAATATCTACAACGGCAAGATCCATAAGGGTGAAAATGTGCGTGTGTTTCCGATCAGCAACTGGACTGAGCTGGATGTATGGAATTATATCAAAAGAGAAAATATTGAATTGCCTTCAATTTATTTTGCGCATAACCGTGATGTGATTACCCGCAATGGTCAACTGATGGCTGCTTCTCCGTTTTTGAATATGGATGATGAGGATGTGGTAGCGCACAAAAAAGTAAGATTCCGTACCGTAGGCGACATGAGCTGTACTGCTGCGGTTGAATCTGATGCTGATCAGCTGGATGACATTATCGCCGAGATCAGTGCATCTAAAATTAGTGAACGCGGAGCCCGCATGGACGATAAAGTTTCGGAAGCTGCTATGGAAGACCGTAAAAAAGGAGGATATTTCTAATGAACATACTTAAATTTTTTACTGCCGGTAGTGTTGATGACGGCAAAAGCACATTGATAGGCAGGTTATTATACGATACTGATTCTATTCTGGCAGATCAGCTGGAAGCGCTTCAGCAATCTAACCGCAAGAATGACGACGGTACTATTGATCTGGCTATTCTGACGGATGGTTTGAGGGCAGAGCGTGAGCAGGGTATTACTATTGATGTTGCTTATAAATATTTTCAGACGGATAAGCGGAAGTTCATTATAGCAGATACCCCGGGTCATATTCAGTATACCCGCAATATGGTTACCGGTGCTTCTACGGCTAAGCTGGCAATTATATTGATTGATGCCAGGAATGGTGTGGTTGAGCAAACGATCAGACATTCTTACCTGGTTTCCTTGCTGGGTATTGAGCATGTGGTGGTTTGTTTAAATAAAATGGACATGGTGGATTACAGTGAAACTGTATACAACGCCATAACGGATAAATACAAAACACTTGCGGCAGAACTTAACTTAAGGGATGTGACCTTTATTCCTGTAAGTGCTTTGAAGGGTGATAACGTGGTTAATGAATCTGAGCACATGCCATGGTACAAGGGAAGAAGCCTGCTTCATTTTCTGGAAAGTGTAGACGTGGAATCTGGTCCGGAATATAACCTGGCGCGGATGCCTGTGCAATGGGTAATAAGGCCGCAGACTGATGAGCTGCACGATTACCGTGGATATGCCGGCAGGATTTTGAGCGGATCGTTTAAGGTGAACGATAAAGTTACTGTATTGCCTTCCGGCAATAGTTCTGTAGTAGAGCGGATCGAGATCTTCGATCAGCATCCGCAGGAGGCGCATGCCGGGCAGTCTGTAACCTTGCATTTAAAAGATAACATCGATATCAGCCGGGGTGATGTACTGGTTAATTCTGATCATATGCCTCAAAATTCGCAAGTGATCGAAGCTGATGTTTGCTGGATGGATGCCCGTCCGCTGGATGAGAGCATTACATATTTATTGCAACACAACAGCAAGATCACCAAATGCAAGATCCGGGAGATCGTTCATAAGGTTGATATCAACACTTTGGAAAAACAAGAGGCGTACGATTTTAAACTGAACGATATTGGCCGTGTGATCTTGAAAACTGCTGATGAACTGGCATTTGACCTTTACACAGAAAATAAGGCCAATGGTGCTGCGATCCTGATTGACAGCAGAACAAACCTGACGGCAGCGGCGCTGATGTTTAGAGCCGTAGCAGATTAAACTGATCTAAATTTTAGATAATGAAAAGCACTATCCTTTTGAGGATGGTGCTTTTTTCGCAAAGGGGAAAATAAAATCTTTATTTTAGTGAATTAAACACGAGTATAATGAAATCACTTCTTAAATTTTGTCTGGCTTTGTTCGTATTCATATCCTGTTGTTTTTCTGCTGGTGCACGGCAGGGCAATAAGGTTGAAGTGAAAAAGAGTTCTGAAGGTTACACGCTTTCTGTGAATGGGAAACCTTATTTTGTTAAGGGCGCGGGAGGAAGCTCTAAACTTAAGGAATTAAGGGCTGCCGGAGGAAATTCTATAAGAACATGGAGTACAGGCGATGGAGATGCTGTTTTGAAAGGAGCAGAGACACTTGGGCTAACCGTAACTATGGGCCTGGATGTTGCCCGTGAACGCCACGGATTTAACTATGATGATCCGGCTGCTGTGAAAAAACAACTGGAGCGGCTTCGTAAAGAGGTACAAAAATATAAGGGGTATCCTGCATTGCTGGCCTGGGGGATTGGTAACGAGCTTAATCTTGATTATAAAAATCCTAAGGTATGGGATGCGGTTAACGATATCGCAAAAATGATCCATGAGGAAGATCCTAACCATCCGGCTACGACCATGCTTGCAGGGATCAACAAAAAGGAAATAGATTATATTAAGGAAAGAAGTACTGCGCTGGATTTTATATCAGTGCAGGTTTATGGCGGACTTGCGAAGGTACCTGAGCAGCTGCAGACGCTGGGATGGAACGGTGCTTATATGGTTACCGAATGGGGCCCTACCGGACACTGGGAATGCCCATTGACAAAGTGGGGCGCTCCTGTTGAGCAAACCAGTACTGAAAAAGCAGATGTTTACAGATCAAGGTATGAGGCTTCTATCGCTAAAGATAAAAATTGCCTCGGCTCCTATGTATTTCTCTGGGGGCAAAAACAGGAAAGAACACCGACCTGGTATGGTCTGTTTACTGAAAGCGGGGAGACTTCGGAAGTAGCTGATGTGATGCAATATCTATGGACTGGCAAGTGGCCGGTAAACCGGGCGCCGCACATCGGGCCTCTTGTGATTGATGGCAAGAAGCCAGCCAATTCTGTTTACCTGAACCCTGAAGAAAAATATATGGTAACGCTTTCGGTTTCAGATCCCGATCAGGATAAACTGACTGTAAGATGGGAGTTACTTCCGGAAGCCACAGACCTGGGGCAGGGTGGAGACAGAGAAAGCCGCCCCGTTGCTATACCGGGAATGGTTACGGCAAGTTCCCTGACCGGTGGTATGCTGAGTGTACCCGCTAAGATCGGGGCTTACCGCCTGTTTGTTTATGTAACTGACGGACATAATCATGTGGCTACGGCAAATATTCCATTTTTAGTACATTAACCTACCCACACACTGTTGCTGACCTGCAACCGGTCATCTGCTATAAATGAAATGTAAGCTTCAAAAGGTTTCCCCTGTTCGTTGCTGTCCAGACCGATGAAATCAACTCCATGCCTGCGGCGGGTACCGCTGAGTTCCCATACGGCATAAGGCAGGCCTGAGGCATCGACACCCTGCGGAAAATACAATAACAACATCGCACGGTTGTTATGATAGCAAGCATCCAGACCGGCAGATATCTGCCAGGTAAATTCGATCCCATTTGGTATAATAGAAATGGCCGGATCAAGAGCGGACGGGAGCATACCTTTGCTAACCAGTGCCTTGCTGTAGTCCATTTCTATAAAAGGAAAATCACCCTTCAGCGCATTTATCTTGTTGAAGGATATCGCTGTATTGTAAGGATTCTGGTCGGCTTCCATAGCTGCTTTTGCAAACCCGATATTCAGGAAAGGCAGCAGCGGCTTTTGAAATTGATTAACTACTGTCATACGCTGATAGTTATCGAGTTTCTTTTCAGTTGGCGGTTTGCTGTTGTGTCCGACTTGACGTACAACGTTCTCTCCGTTTAGTGTGTAACACACCAGGTTTCCTATCCGGCCGCTCACATGGCCAAATGCCCCGTTTTTTAGTTTTCCCATAGTACAAAGGTCGGGCACTGGAAATCATTCAAAGGTACCCTGGGTACTTCAGATACATTTAGTTTAAATTTTTTGCATCCGTAATGAGCCGGTTTTTCAACGGTTTAAAAGCATTTGAGAGGCTTGGGGGTCATGCAACCCTCAAGGAAGGGTGGTAGGGGAGTTGAGAGGGGGTTTTGAGGATTCAGTAATTGAGGGTTGGTGGGTAAGTAGCCGGTAATTGACAAATAAATGTGACAATCTGCCTTATATTTTGCAATTAAATTATAAATTTCTGTCAGCTAATTTGCAATTGTCTGTTGAAAAATAAAGTACAAATTTTTGCGGCAAGAAATTGAGGTTTATATCACAACCTAAAGTCGTGTAAGCTCTTTCTCAAATTTGGTCAAGAAATGATAATTATATTAGTAAATAATGTGATTTTACATGAATGTCAAAGTTTAGGGGAGCTGGGGTAATTGTCTTTTCGTTGGTTAGTTTCTTTGTATTTAAGCCGGTAAAAAAGGTAAATGTAAAATTTAATGGTGTCCGGTTTTGCACGCCAGTGTTCAGACCCGGACATCCTGATCATTTTGTTTTCTTCAATTGTTGTAATCTGGCTTCTCAGGTGTTATTTTTATATAATGGTATCATTTTGGTATTCCGGATAGAAAATATACAACATATGAAATTTGGAACAATTATTTTGCTGGTACTTCTTAGTGCCTGTAGCACTTTGCGGGCTCAAAAGGCGACACCCGTAAGCTGGGGGAAGATGTCGGGTACTTTTAACAGGAATGTAACCTTACCGGCAGATGGTAAATTATTGACAATAAATGAAGGGCCGGGTGCAGGAGGTGTCTGGCTAAGGGTAAAACAGGCCGCAAATGCAGAGATCGAGATAGAGCTGAAGGGCAGGGATGTGCTCCAGCAGAGTTTCCTCGGTATAGCCTTTCATGGCCAGAACGACAGCACCTATGAAGCGGTTTACTTCCGTCCCTTTAATTTCCGGGCTGCGGACCCAGTCCGGCTCAGCCATGCGGTGCAATACATCAGCCTGCCGGGCAATGAC
>DATFQH010000403.1:0-10835 GCA_035264385.1 Pedobacter sp. | reverse complement strand
AATGGACCTCTGAAAACCCAGACAGGTGAAGAACGCAGCACCGGCGTGGGTTACCGCTCGCAGATCGATAAATCCACTGAGGAATCGCCTTTGGGTTATTATAAAGTGATGCTGACCGATTATAAGATTAAGGCTGAATTGACCGCTACTACGAGGTGTGGCTTTCAACGCTATACCTACCCGAAGGCCACAGATTCGAGGGTGATGATAGATTTGCAGATCCCTGCCGAGTATAGCTACGAGCTGAAGGATGTGACCTTGAGGAAGGTAAGCGACTATCGTATTGAGGGCGTGTCCAGACAGTTTACGCCGGGTGCGTGGTCTGGTGATGTGAATCAGGATTATAAATTACATTTTGTGATTGAGTTTGATCAGCCCATCCGAAAATTCGGTTCCTGGCTGAATGGGAATACAGGTGATAAGGACATTGTGAATTCCGGTGCCGTAAAGGATGCCGGGGCCTACGTAGAGTTTGATACCAGGGTCAATCAGGTGGTGCAGGTACGCACTGGAATTTCTATGGTTAGTGTGGAAAATGCTTCTGATAACCTAATGCAGGAGGTGACAAAGCCTTATGGATGGAGTTTTGATAAGGTAAGGGCAGGGCAGATGGCGGTATGGAATAAGCTGATCGGCAGGGTAGCTGTTACCAGCAACGACAGAAGGGAAAAGGTCCGGTTCTACAGCAATATGTACCGCGCATTAGCAAGCAGGAACACCTGGAGCGATCTGGATGGCAGCTGGGTTGATGCTTTTCAAAAGGTTCAAAAACTGAAGGATCCTGATGCGCTGGCGTTGGGCTGCGATGCTTTCTGGAATACGTTCTGGAATTTGAACCAGTTCTGGAATCTGGTGACGCCCGAATGGTCTTCTAAATGGGTGAAGTCGCAATTGGCAATGTATGATGCCAATGGTTGGCTGGCCAAAGGGCCGGCAGGAATGAATTATGTTCCGGTGATGGTGGCAGAGCACGAGATTCCGCTTATTGTAGGTGCCTACCAGATGGGCATCAGGGATTTTGATGCAGGAAAGGCTTTTGAGGCCGTACATAAGATGCAGACTACGCCTTCACAAAAGGTCGGGCTGGGCTATGCAGGCAATAGGGATTTGATCCCTTATCTTGAGCATAAGTTTGTTCCTTACGATAAGGGCAGGTTTTCGAATACTCTGGAGTATGCTTATGACGATTGGACGGTTTCTCAGTTTGCTAAATCATTGGGTAAGAAGAAAGAGGAGCAGGAATTTGCCCTGAGGGGCAATTATTGGCGGAATGCCATTGACAAAGAGACGGGATATGCGCGTTTGCGTAAATCAGACGGAACGTGGATGCCTGATTTTGATCCTTTTAAATCGGGTGCGAATGAACATTATGTAGAGGGGAATGCGTGGCAGCTTACTTATTTTGTTCCGCAGGATGTTCCCGGACTGGCTAAGGAGATTGGTGTGGATAAATTCATTGAGCGGTTGAGCTGGGGTTTTGGGGAAAGTAATAAGCTCCGGTTTAATGCGCCCGGTGATCAGTATTGGGATTATCCGGTAATCCAGGGAAACCAGCAGTCGATGCACTTTGCATTTCTTTTCAACTGGGTAGGAAAGCCATGGCTGACTCAGCAATGGAGCAGAGCTATTATCGACAGGTATTATGGCAGTGATCTGGCTAATGCTTATCTGGGTGATGAAGACCAGGGGCAGATGAGTGCATGGTTTATCATGGCCGCACTGGGTTTATTTCAAACGGATGGGGGTTGTAGTGCCGAGCCAGTGTATGAAATTGCCAGCCCGATCTTCCCTTCAGTTACTATCAATTTGGGTGAGCAGTATGGCAGGGGTAAATCCTTTATTGTTGAAGCGAAAAATGTATCGAGAGCTAACAAATATGTACAGAAAGCAGTCCTGAACGGCAAGCCATTACAATCGTTTAAGTTTCCTGCGAGTGAGCTGCTGCAGGGCGGTAAACTGGTCCTGGAAATGGGTGCTTTTCCGAATAAGAACTGGGGAATATAATTGGAATATGGAACGGGAGAGGATGTTTTGATTATCCTCTCCGGCTTTCTACTGAATAAACGAAGCTGTCTGCTTTGTAATAGCCCAGATTGTACTCTATAGGGCGTTCTGCCTGGTCGTATACAAATCGCTTGCGAAACAGAATAGGGCTTCCGGGCTCGGTTTCGAGCTTAGAAGCGATAAATTTATCGGCGCCTTTAGCGCTAATCTCTTCCTTGGACAGTTCAGTTATGATGTTGTAATCTTTTTCGAGAATGTCGTAAAGTGGTCTTTTAAAATCTTCTTCTCCGGTAAGCCCGGTACGGGGATGGAAATAGGATACGAAATATACAAATGGACCTTCGGGTCTTCCGCGTAAACGCTCCAGTTTCAGAATCTTCTGATCGTTTTTAATGTTAAAGAAATTGGCTACCACTTCTTCCGGATAGATCCAGCTGACATGGAGCTCAAAATTCCTGATCGGAATGCCGCGTGCCTTCATTTCCTGTGAGAAGCTAAGCCAGTTGACTGACTTGGAGCTGATCATGGCGTCGGCTACTTTTGTACCTACACCCTTTTTGCGAATGAGCAGTCCCTCATATACCAGTTTGTTTAGTGCTTGCCTTAATGTGGTACGCGATATGGCCAGCTGATTGGCCAGGTCTACCTCGTTAGGCAATAGCTTGCCGTTTTGGAATTCAGGGTCTATAATCATTTTCCGCAGCAGCTCTTCGGCCTGAATATGCAGCGGTATAGGACTCTTATGATTAAGCGCTAACTTCATGGGTATAAAAATACATTTATAGCTGCAATATTAGGAAAATATCTTGGCAAAAGGTGATTAAAACATTATGTTTGTACATATGTAATTCTTGTAGTTACATATGTTTAAATTGATTAAATTTTTATGAGCAAAATAGCCGGTAATTCCATTGCTGCAGATAAGTGGAGAACGAGTACACAGCCCTTACTGTCAAAACAAGTTTCAGATATAGCCGATAGTGGAACTTATTATAACCATACGCCATTTCATGCGCTTGGTGATGGTAAAATTTCAAGTGGTTATGATACGCTTGCAGAATGGATCGTTACACAAAAAACGGTTGTGATTGACGGTTACGGAGGTGTTTTTTATAACGAAGTGCAAAACCATCTTCAGGATGAATTATCTAAACGCGGTTACCGGGTTAACTGGGTAGTGACCTCCGATCATTTTAAACCTGAATCAGAGATCGACGCGCTTGTTGGACCATTTGTGGGTAAGCAAACGGATGTTTGGGGAACCAGGGCCAGTCTGTTGTTGAAAGACTTTTTCAGTGATTCTTTTTTCGGCCTGGACGTCGATGACACCTGCCAAATCAATATCGCTATCGGAACTGGTGCAGCTTTATTAAACTGGGATGCAGCGGTGGTTTATATGGATATTCCGAAGAATGAGATCCAGTACCGCATGAGGGCAGGATCTGTTAGAAACCTAGGGAAATTGACTTCTGAAAGTACTTTCTCTACATATAAGCGCTTCTACTTCGTAGACTGGGTGGTGCTGGATAATCACCGCAATCAATTACTGGAAAGAGTTGCTGTTGTAGCAGACGGACAGTGGTCGGAAGACTTGAACTGGCTCTTTAAAGATGACCTGACTGAAGGCTTACGCCAGATGAGCCGTACGGTCTTTCGTGTGCGGCCCTGGTTTGAAAAGGGTTCATGGGGTGGGCAGTGGATGAAGGAACACCTGAAGGGCCTGAACAATGATGAGGTGAATTATGCCTGGTCTTTCGAGCTGATCACTCCGGAGAACGGAATTGTATTTGAAAGCAATGGCCTTTTATTGGAGGTGTCTTTCGATTTCCTGATGCAGTATTGTTATAAGGCGGTGCTTGGGAAGCATGCAGAATTGTTTGGTAAGTATTTTCCGATCCGCTTTGATTTTCTGGATACTTTTAATGGTGGTAATCTCTCGATTCAGTGTCATCCTTCCAAAAAATATATCACTGAGCATTTTGGTGAAGCCATTACCCAGGACGAAACGTATTACATTTTAGATTGTGCGCCTGATGCAAAGGTATACCTGGGTTTTCAGGAAGATATTGATCCTGTTGCTTTTAAAGCTGCACTGGAGAAAAGCCAGTATGAGAATGAGAAACTGGATGTTGAGCGTTATGTTCAGCGTTTTCCGGCCCATAAACATGATCTTTTTTTAATTCCTAATGGTACCGTGCATAGTTCTGGTGTGAACAATATGGTGTTGGAAATTAGTGCTACGCCTTATATTTTTACTTTTAAGATGTACGACTGGCTTTCTCTTGATCTCAACGGAAATCCTCGCCCTATAAATATTGACCATGCTTTCAACAACCTTAGGTTTGAGCGAAAAGGTGAATTGGTAGCGCAGGAGCATATTGCCCATCCGGTTGTGATCGATCAAGGCAGTGACTGGCAGCTGGTGCATTTGCCGACACACAGGAATCATTTTTACGATGTGCATCGTATAGAGTTTGATACAGAAGTCTGGATAGATACCAATGCGTCCTGCCATGTGCTTATGCTGGTGGAGGGTTCTGCTATAGTAATTGAGATGGAGGATGTTTTGGGCAGAAGGTTTGCTTATGCCGAAACCTTTATTGTGCCTGCTGACGCATTGCGTTACAAATTAATCAACAAGGGAAAGGGGCGGGCCATGGTGGTTAAGTCCTTCCTGAAGGCAGAAATCAACTTATAAACCAAATATAATGTTATGAATAAATCTCATCAGTTTTACCTCAGTTTGATTACTGTGGTGGCTTCTCTCGGAGGGCTCCTGTTTGGCTTTGATATGGCCGTTATTTCCGGTGTGCTGCCCTTCGTAGAGCAACAGTTTAGCCTGACAGCTGTGCAGGAAGGCTGGTTTGTGTCTTCGGCGTTGGTGGGTTGTATAATCGGTGTGGCATTCTCGGGTGATCTGAGTGACAGACTGGGGCGCAGGAAACTGCTTTTTCTTTCTGCAGCACTGTTCCTGATCTCTGCAGTGGGTTGTTCGCTGGTTCATTCGCTGAACCTGCTGATCGCAGCCAGGCTTACGGGAGGAATAGGTGTTGGTATTGCTTCGATTGTGGTGCCATTGTATCTTTCGGAAATTTCTCCGGCAAGCATCAGGGGCAGACTTGTTACGTGTTATCAGCTGGCCATCACAGTGGGAATCTTATTGGCTTATGTGACCAATTCTTTGCTGTTGAGTTATTCTGAGGGTCATACGGCTTCAGCTGCCGCTGAATGGTTTGACCTGATCTATATTAGTGAGGTTTGGCGTGGGATGTTCAGTATAGGTACTTTGCTGGCCTTGCTTTTTTTGCTGGGGCTATTCTTTGTGCCCGAGAGTCCGCGCTGGCTGATCCGGAAGGGGTTTACAGCCAGGGGGCTCGACATTCTTAAAAAGATAAATAATGGTAAGGTGGAAAATGTAGATACCACCGTGGAAGAAGGTGATGGTGGGTCGTACAGGGAACTGTTTACTCCAAGACTCAGAAAAGCGATGTTGCTGGGGATATTACTGCCCTTGTTTTCGCAGCTGAGTGGAATTAACGCAATTATTTATTACGGGCCTTCTATTTTAAATGATTCGGGGATTGCTTTGAGCAATTCGTTTTTAGGACAGATCATTTTCGGTGTGGCTAATCTGGTATTTACATTCATAGCGATCTGGAAGGTAGACGATTGGGGTAGAAGACCGCTTTATATTGCGGGCACAATTGGGGCGACCATCAGCTTATTGGCAACAGGTATTCTGTTTTATATGGGGCTGACGACAAGTATCTTCCTGATCTTGAGTGTTACCTTATTCCTGGCTTGTTTTGCCTTTTCTATCGGGCCGCTGAAGTTTGTGGTAGCTTCGGAGATCTTCCCGACCAAAATACGCGGTAAGGCGATGGGTGTTAGTATTATGGTGATGTGGGTGGCGGATACGATTATGGGACAAGTAACTCCTATTTTGCTGCGCGAGGCAGGTACAGCTGTAACCTTTTGGGTGTTTGCTTTCTTCTGCCTCGTAGCTTTTATTACGGTCTATAAGCTTTTACCTGAAACTAAGGGTAAATCGCTGGAAGAGATCGAGTCGTTCTGGTCTGAAAAGAAATAAATCTATTGTGTGGATGGGGGAGGGTTTGTAACTCCCCAATTCACATTTGGCCGATTGGCCATTACAAATTCCAGTTTACCGCCCTGCATCAGTTCATCTCTGTAAAGCCAGCAGTTGTCTAGTTTTTTGCCGTTGAAGCTGGCCGACTGAATGTAGATGTTTTCCTTTGAATTGTTTTTTGCCTGAATGGTTAGCTTTTTTTGATTGCCCAGTTCGATAACGGCGGTCTCAAACAGTGGGCTACCGAATTCTATCACGGGCCGCAGGTCTGTAAATCCTTTGACGTCAAACAAACCCAGTGCGGCCATGACATACCAGGAGCCGAGCTGGCCCTGATCTTCATCCTGCCCGTAGCCATAGCCGTGGATTTGTTCGGTACCGTAGAATTCGTTACAGATGGCGCGCGTCCATTTCTGGGTGAGCCATGGCTTACCGGAGTAGTTGAACAACCAGCTGACGTGCAAATTTGGCTGATTGCCATGGTTGTAATTGGACTTGATTCCCGCAAATGCATCAATCTCCTTACCTCCCCCGAATCCGTTTTTTTGCGCGGTTTCAAAGATGTTGTTAAGTCGGTCATTGAATTCGGTCCTGCCGATTTCGCTGATCAGCCCTGCTGGATTGTGAGGTACGTAGAAGGTGTATTGGACGGCATTGCCTTCCTGAAAACCTCTCCATGGCTCTAGCGGATCAAATTTGTCAATAAATGAGCCATTGGCCTTTTTTGGCTGAATGAGTTTGCTTTCCGGATTCAATAGTGTCTTCCAGCCATTGGATTTTTTTATAAAGGTATTGTAGTCTGCTGTTTTGCCCAATGACTTGGCCAGCTGTGCCAGGGCAAAGGCGCTGTAGCTGTATTCCATGGTGTGAGAGGCCGAGAACCTGGAACCTGTTGAATCGGTTTTGTCGGCTTCTAGAAAGGGTACATAGCCATGCTCCATAAACGCCTTTACGTCCATTTTTCCTGAGCCGACAGGCCTGTCCTTCCAGCTGTCTTCGTTTGCTTTGATGGCTTTATAGGCAAGATTTATATCATAGTCGCGAATACCACACTGATAGGCAGCGGCGATCGCCAGGCCCGTAAAATTGGTGCCGACACCGGAAGTAAATTGCCCGTTGGAAACGCCATCCGCGAACCAGCCTCTGTTTTTGTAGACTTCCAGCTGGGTTTGGACATAATCTTTATACCTATCGGGATAGGAAAGTGCCCATAGCTGGGTGAGGTTCCAAAAGGCGCCCCAGATGGCATCGGTGTTGTAGAAGTTATAATTCGGTTTTCCGTTTTTATTTACCGGAAGGTGCCCGATCGGATCGTTGCCGAATTTTGGAAAGTCTCCATTGACATCGCTGGCTATGCCCCGGCCCAGTAATGCATGGTACAAGCCCGTATAGAACTTTATCTTGCTGTTACGATCACTTCCGGTTACATAGAGTTTGCCCAGTTCTTTTTGCCAGACCTGTGCTGCATTTTCCCTGGCTTGATCGAAGCTGAGCTTGTCTGCTTCTGCGGCGAGATTGGCTTTTGCATTTTGTGTTGATGTGTAGGAGAGGCCAATTTTCAGTTCGATGGTTTCCTTATCTCCGGTCCGGTATTCGAGAAACAGTCCGGCTCCTTTACCTTGGGCAGATTGCTGGTTTTGACTGATTTCTTTTTCTGTGAAAGCCCCGATGCTTCTGGGTTTTTTATTGACTTCTCCGTAAAAGTACATGGAGATTTTCCCTTCCGGATCGTATTTTTTGATGTATTGCGGATAGGTGGTTACAAATCCTTCGAAATGGGTGTCGTCTATCATTTTTATGGAGGCATCGGTTACGATATGGCTTTCGCCTTGCTTATTGCCTATGTCCAGAATGATCCGCGACTGCTCGTTTTCGGGAAAGGTATATTTGTGAAAGCCCACACGCTCGGTAGCGGTCAGTTCGGCAGTTATTTGATAATCACTGAGTAGAACTTTGTAGTATCCGGGTTCTGCCATTTCATCTTTTTTTGCAAAGGAAGATCGGTAGCCGTCGGCAGGACCGTCGAGCTTTCCAGGTTTTACCCTGAGCGGACCGGTGGCAGGCATCACAGATACTCCGCCTACCTGCCACTCGTGGAAGTGAACAAAGCCCTCGATAGAGGTGTGTCTTGGATCGTAACCTACAGCTTCCCACCCTGAGGGATTGCCATAGTGCCCGTTAGTGGATGGGGCGAGTTTGGCCATGCCATGAGGAAGGGCAGCAGGGGTGTAGAAAAACCAGCGGCTGTGTGCGGTGCCTATATTGGGGTCGACGTATTTTAAAACATTTTCTCGCTTTACACTGCATGATGAGCAGAGTACTGCTCCTAAGATGATATACTTCAGGTATTGTGTGTACATGATCAGGTGATTATATTTGTTATGTACAAACATATGAAATATTTTTGATGCTGCCTTTTATTGTCCCATTAAAATGTTGAGGGTTTAAAATGAAGGTGTGGACCGGAGCTTGAATTAAGCATTTCTTTTAAAAAAAAGCCGGAACACCCGGTATTGGCATGAGAATAGACGCTTAAATATCTTAAATTCGTAGCCTTTGGAAATATATTTGTCGTCTATGCCCAGAAAATTCCTTTTTCTTATTTTATTTTTCATCTGCTGTAAATGCTCTGTCAGCGCCAATTTTGTGTTCGATACGAATACTTCAGCGGCCTATAAGGCAATATTTGAACTTAGATTGATTGACGCACGCAAGTACATTTCAGAAGAGAAAGCAAGGGTGCCGAATAATGGTATTTCCATTCTTCTGGATAATTATGTGGACTATTTCTACCTGCTGACCTCAGAAAATAAGGCAGACTATGAACGGTTGAAAGACCGTAAGTCTGATCGGATCGATCTTTTAAAGGATAATGATGAAAATTCTCCATATTTTCTTTTTTCCCAGGCGGAGGTTTATTTGCAATGGGGACTGATCAAGGCGAAGTTCGGCGATTATACTTCCTCTACCATGGACCTGAAGAAAGCCCAGAGTCTGCTGAGGAAGAACAATGAGCAGTTTAAGGATTTCCTGCCCAATCAGAAAAGTCTAGCCCTGATAGAGGTCGTTTTTGGTGCGATACCTTCCAATTTGAAGGGTATCGCAGATCTGCTGGGCGTTCGTGGTAATGTTTCTACAGGGATCAGGCAATTAGAGTCTTTTAAGACGAAAATAGCAGGCACCAAATATAGCTTCTACAACGAGGAGGTGATATTCTTGCTCTGTTTTATGGATATTGATATCCTGCACAATAGAAGTAATTATGCAAAATTAAATTCATTTCTGGACGATATGAGCGATAAGAGTTTGCTGAAGACTTATCTGCAGGGATATGTGGCATTTAAAACAGGTCATAACGACACAGCCATTTCTTATCTGGAAAGTATTCCCAAGTCGGGCATGTATACACCGCTGCCTATGGTTCAGTACCTGCTGGGTAATGCCAAATTGTGCCGGATGGATACGGATGCGCATGTGTTTCTGACCAATTACCTGAAGGAATATAAAGGGCAGAATTACATCAAGGATACCTATTTGAAGTTAGGTTATCATTATCTGCTGAAGGGTGATATGCTGGGTTATGGTAATTATCTCAAACTGGTGCGCAGTAAGGGGTATGCTATTGATGAAAAAGACAAGCAGGCCCTTAAAGAGGCGAATGATGTGAAGCCTGATGTGGACATATTGAGGGCAAGACTTTATTTTGACGGCGGGTATTACAGCAAGGCCCTGGCGCTGTTAAAAACCAAACAAACAAATGAGCTGCGGAATCTTCGTGACCAGATAGAACTCCACTATCGGTTGGGCAGAATCTATGACCGGATGAATGCCTTTAATGAAGGGATAGTAAACTATCAGAAAGCTATAAACTTAGGTAAGAATGAGGCGTATTATTTTGCAGCAAACTCAGCACTCTATTCCGGGATGCTGTATGAACAGAAAAAAGACAATGCAAAAGCTGCGTTCTTTTACAACATGACCTTAAAAATGAAGGGGCATGAATACCAAAACAGCATCGACACACAAGCAAAAGATGGTTTAAACCGCGTTAAATAGTATTACCTAATGATTGATTTCGGTTGTGAACCTGATATTTTGTTCAATGGACCTGCGATGATGAAGGTTGATGTTTTCCTTTAGGGCTTCAAAATCAAAGTTTTCATTGGTACCGCAATCCAACATATTGAAATATATAGATGGTTTAGTGCTTTCAAAGAATTCGATCAGGTTACTGCTCCAGATGAGCTGACATTTGCCTTTGATGTTTGGCACGATCTCTTTAAGTCCCTCTTCAAATTGAATGTGCCTGACATGAGTACTCTCCAGGTTCCCCTGAGGATAGAAAAGCAAAGTATTGCCGCGACCAGACAATACGTCGGCAGCGTATTTAAAGCTGTTACGAATAGAACGCTTGCCGGGCTCAATGGAAAAGCAACCGCAGTATTTGAGCCACTTGTTCTTTTGCATCTGTTTTTTCAGGACCATAATGTAAAGGCTTTTCATGTCGCCTTTCTTTTTCAGTACTTTATCGCTTAAGTAATAAGCCAGAATTCCATCCAGGAAACTGAAATGATTACACATCAGCAAATAAGAATGATCGGGTTTGATAGCTATGTCTCTGATAACAATCTTATTGAAACGTCTTTTGAGCATCCAACCGATCAGAAGCGCGCCCCACCAGAAAAAGAATCGGTTGAGTGGTTTTGCTTTAATGATCATGACAAGGCCTGAGTTAACTTAC
>DATFQH010000402.1:0-3053 GCA_035264385.1 Pedobacter sp. | reverse complement strand
ATTTTAATAAATTGCGTTTATTTAACAAAAACCTTGCATTTTTTTGCATGCATAATTGCATGAATGTAAAGTTATATGTTAAATGAACCAATACCATCGTTGACTTCCTTTTGCTTTATAGAATACATTGGTACTATATAGATCGCTGGCAAATCGCTTCAATTGTTCAAAAAACGAAAGGGGAAACCGCGTACGGTCTCCCCTTGATATATGATAGACTAATTATTTTCATTCAACCTGATTATCAAAGTTCACCCTTTCCTTTCTATTCCCGAAATCGCAAAACCGTACTTCTTTTTTTGGCTTCAGGATTAAGTATAAACCCATACCGATGAAGAGCATTGCGGTGGTATAACCAGAAATGTCAAAGAATATCACGTCCTTCAATGTAAAAATCCCACCTACCAATACCATGACAACCCAGCCACCCGCTTTAAAATTCTTACGATAACCAAACCATAGACCTAATGCAAGTAATACTGTATGCCAGCTCAATATCCAAAAAGGAATTATGAATCCTATAGTGTTCAACAGAAACAAGGAACCAAGTACTAGAAATAATATGCCAAGACCTAAATGGTGTTTTTTGCGATTGTTGTTATTGAATGGTTTCATAGCTTTTTTCTTCAAAACTATGTTCAAATCGCATACACGTCAATTCATTGTGGTCATAACGGAGATATGCACCGGTAAAGACAATAAAAACCTCGGTAAATAAATTATTTGAAGGCGCCTTCTTTGTTCAGCAGCTGAAAATAACCGTCCAGCTTTCTGTCAAGAGAAGTTTCAAAAGCCGCTTTCAGGTCTTCGGGCTGCGGATGCTTTCCGCTCCACTGGCTGAAATAATATTGAAAAGCTTTATCCATTTTATCGGTCCCCACCTCGTTTTGCAACAAATACAGCCATAAAGCCGTTTTAATATACGAAGTCATGCTGTAATCGTCTGATGAAGTAAACTTATCAGCAGGGATATCAATAGCAGACTTCATAGGAATTTGCATCATTGCTCCATAAAGCCGCGCCAGAAATTCATTGACCGGTAAAGCTTTTACCTGTTCCGGAATTGCATCTCCAAATACAGAATTAGTCCTGTACTTTTCCGCTTCGTATCTGAATTGAAAATAAGTATTTAAACCTTCATCCAGCCAGGTATGCATCCGCTCATTGCTGCCCAGCATACTCATAAACCAGTTATGTCCTACTTCATGTGCAATTACCGCATCAAGAGATTCCTTTTTTGCGTCAGGACTTGTGATTAACGTTATCGTCGGATATTCCATGCCACCGCTTGAATTATTTTCTGGCCCTTCTACTACCTGAACTACAGGATACTCATACTCACCAAGCCACTTACTATATCTTTTTACGGCATCCTTAGCATAATCTATGCTATTGTTCCAAAGTGTCGGCGTTTTATCATGGTAGTAATTAAAAGCATCAATCACTCTGCCAGATGCCAGTTTTACGGTATCATACTGCACAATAAAATCCTTGTCAGCAAACCAGGCAAAATCAGGCACATTGTTTATCTCGTAAATTAACTGTTTTACCGGCTTATTATTTAGTGGCTTGTACTTAACAGGAGTTCCCGTCCTGCCAGCCACATTTTTTGCACCAAGGGATTTATAAGCCGCCAGCTCATCTTTATTTTGCAGCACTCCTGTCGCACCAACAACATATTGGCTAGGAACTGTGATACTGACTTTAAATGCGGCGTAATCGCTATAAAATTCACCCATATCAAGGTATGGAAATTCATGCCAGCCATTTTTATCATATACAGCTGGCTTAGGGTACCATTGACAGACCATATATTCCCCGTCTGCAAAACCTGATCTGGAAAAATAAGAAGGCAGCTTTACCTTGAAACCTGTCGAGATATTTACAGAATCACCAGGCTTAAGTGCTTCCGCCAGATTCACTTTAATAATATCAATATATTGAGGATTGGAATGTGCTTCCGTTACGGCTTTCTTACCATTCACTTTGAAATCGATCCCTTCTATACTTCCGTAGGAATATTTTGCAAGCTTCTTTACCCTGGAAGTATCGTTTTTAATTTGTTGGAAAAGAGCTGTAGATTCTTGTTTGTAAGCATTAGGCCAGATATGAAACCATATAAAATGCAGCGTATCCGGAGAATTATTTTTATATACAACAACCTCAGAACCTGTTAATGAATGATCTTTATCATTGAGGGCTACATCGATTGAATAGCTTACTTTTTGTTGCCAATATGTATTCTGACCAAATGTAACGCCGCTTATGCAGAAGAATAATAAGAACAGGTAGTTTTTCATCTTAAATTGAAGTTGCTTTATCCTATATGACGAAATAACTGTTAAAATAGTATATTATCAAATTCAGTAGCATGTTTTATTATCATCATTCGTCTTAGCTTTTCATGATTTCGGACAACAGCATAACACACCGTAGATTTTACAGGCTTGTGAATCAAAACTAAACCAGCTCAAATTTTGTTGTCAATCCATATAAATATTTTAATCACGATCATAAATAACAGAATGATGAAAAACTATCTGACTATTACATTATTAAGCGCGTCGGCATTCTTAATGTCATGCAGCGGAAGCGCGGATAAAACCGTTGCTTCAGCCAAATTATTTACAACTGCAGATAATAAAGAAATTGGCACTGCAAAATTTTACCAGTTGGCTGATGGTAAAATGAAAATGGACCTTGAAATCGATTATCCAAAACGTGGTGACAGCACTGTTGCAGTACATTTTCATGAGCATGGCGATTGCAGTAATATGGGTGAAAATACACACGGGCACTGGAACCCTACTAAAGAAGCACATGGTAAATGGGGTTCAGCCGCATATCATTCCGGAGACATCGGAAATATACAGTTGGATGGTAAAGGACATGGCAGTATAAGTGTAACAACCGACCGATGGAGTATTGATACAGATAATATTGAAATTTATTGGACGTGGGATTATTGTCCACGGTGGTACAGACGATTATACTACGCAGCCTACAGGAAATTCGGGTCCAAGGGTTGGGTGTGGAACTATCACAATTGATCA
>DATFQH010000401.1:0-6252 GCA_035264385.1 Pedobacter sp. | reverse complement strand
ACTTGTTATTTCCGATAAAGCCCATCAAAAAACAACCAAAATACTGATTAACAACTATTTACATTCTGACGCCAACCCTTATCTGAATTTTTTGAAAAAACACACATTGATTTGAAACTGTTATCCAAAAAAAGAAAGTGCATTCACCGACTTAATTGGAACTATGAAAGATTTAAATTCTTACTGGAATGAGAGGATAAGCGGAAAACGCGTGCTGATTACCGGAGGAACAACCGGCATCGGAAGGGAGATAACCTTATTACTGTCATCTCTTGGAGCAAATTGCCTGGTCTGTGGCAGAAACGATCAGCAAATAGAAGAAACCATTGCTGCCTCTAAGCAAGCTGGCTTTCCTGGCTCCGTCAGGGGCATAATTGCAGACCTTGCCAGTGGCAAAGACATTGATTATCTATTCCATCAGGTTGATCAGGAGCTGGCCGGCCTGGACGTGCTGATCAACAATGCCGCCCTTGGTTATGGCAGTGTCATTGAAGGTGGGTATGATGATATCAGTTACCTAGTTCAAACTAACCTTACCGCATACCTCGCCTGTAGTCAACAGGCAGCCAAACGAATGGAAAAGGCAGGTAGGGGTCACATCTTAAACATCGGTTCTATGAGCGCAGACGTTAGGGAAGAAGGCAGTTCAGTCTATGTTGCTACCAAAGCCGGTATCCAAGGTTTATCGGAAGCATTGAGAAAGGAGCTCAACCCAAAAAATATCAGGGTTAGCCTGATTGAACCAGGCGCGGTAGATACAGATATGCAGCCAGGATCCGAGTTAGAAAAAAAAACGACAAATCGAAGATAAGGAGATGATGCCCACTGAAGACATTGCCATGGCTGCAGTATTTTGTCTTGCACAACATGACCGCTGCGACATCGTCCGTATCCAGATCAAGCCTCACTTACAATTGATTTGAAATGATACTGGTTATAGGAAGTTATAGTAAAGCCGCCAATCCGGGAATTCATTTTTACCGATGGCAGGCTTGTGAATCCAGGTTTACCCCAGTATACACAATAAAGGGTGTCGAAAACCCGTCCTACATGACCATTGACGATCGGAAAGGACTGATCTATGTTGTGACCGAAAAAAAAGACAATGCAGAGGCTGAACTGCGCATATATCGGCCCGAAAGTCATGGTCAGCAAGCAGAGCTGACTGCCTGCATTTCTTACAACGGAGCCGGTTCCTGTTATATCATTAACGACTCTTCGGGTACACACTCGTTCATAACCAATTACAATGACGGAACACTTAGCATCATAAAACTTCCACAAGGAAAAGTCCCTGGAAGAGTTGTTCAACATTTGAAGTTCAGTGGAAGCGGGCCTGACGTGCAGCGTCAGGAACAGCCACATCTGCATTCGGCAATTTTGTCCAAAGACGAATGTTACCTGTACTGCAGCGACCTTGGCTCAGATCGGCTGTACAGGTTCGCATACCATCCTGGGTCCGATGCTCCTTTACATCTCACTGAACCGGCCTCCCAACAATTACCGCCGGGCAGCGGTCCCAGGCATCTTGCCTTGAGTAAAGACGGCAGGTGGCTCTACCTCATCACTGAACTCAGCGGCGAAGTTTTTTTATTTGACACAGATAATTTCAGAAATGGCTGCCTTCAAAGCGTCTCACTGCTCCAGGAAGGCTATGCTGGTAAAATAGAAGCTGCCGACATACAGTTGCATCCCAGCGGAGCCTACCTATACGCCTCAAACCGGGGAGATGCTAACGAAATCATCGTATTCTCGGTTCACCCAGTAAGCGGACATTTACAATTTCTGCAGCGTACAGGAGCCGCTGGTCTCAGTCCTCGGAGTTTACTGATTTGCGAACAACAAGAATTGCTGCTTGCCGCCAACGAACAAAGTGACAACATATCGATCTTCAAAATTCGGAATAACGGGACATTGGAATTCACCAAGGTACATCTACAGGTACCATGCCCTACATGTCTAAAAACAATCCCTGCATCGATTGAATTTATGAATTAATAAAAACAACACTATGAAAGAAGTAATGACTGCTGCTCTAAAGACAGCCGACGGAACCTTTGAGGTTAAAGAAGTTGAGCGGTTGGCCCTGCCGGCTAACGATTGGGTTCTGGCAAGAGTAAAAGTATCGGGAATCTGTGGTACAGACCTCCGTCATTGGAAAAAACACGAGCCAGAACTTGAATGCAAGATAATGGGGCACGAAATGGCAGGAGAAGTCGTTGAGGTTGGTAGCGCCGTCACCAATGTCAAACCAGGCGACCGCGTTGTCATTGAGACCCTGCTAGGCGACGGCACGTGTGACTGGTGCCGCGTACAACAGTATAACATTTGCCCGAACCTTTATAAGGTGCGGATGGAGACCATTTCCCGGGCCTTTGCCGAATACGTCACCGGTCCTTCCACTAAATTCCACTTGTTGCCAGACCATGTAAGCTTCGAGGAAGCAACGGTTCTGGATACATTCGCCGTCTGTCTTCACGCCCAGCAACACAGCGGATTAAAGGTAAATGATCAGGTTGTTGTTGTCGGTGCCGGCCCTATCGGGATTGGTCAGCTTCAGCTCGCCAGACTTTCCGGCGCCGATGTCATCGTTGTGGATGTGGTCGAATCTTCACTTCGGATCGCAAAAGAACTGGGTGCGTTTGCGGTCATCAACTCAACAAAAGAAAACGCAAGGGCTGAAATCATGAAGCTTACTGACGAAAAGGGTGCCGACATTGTTTTTGAGTGCGTGGGTGGGGAACATATGGCAGAAACGCTAGATCTTGCCACCTCATCAACCCGTATCGGTGGTAAGGTGATCATCGTTGGTGGTTTTGAAAAAGGCGACACACCAATTTCGCTCAATTGGCAGCAGCTCCAGATGAGCGAAATTCAAATGGTTTTCAGTGCCAGCTATGCATTTTGGGACATTTATTCTGAGATGAAGATTTGCCTGGATCTGTTAGCTAAGGGAAAGCTGAATGCGAAGAAAATGATCACACACAGTTATCCCCTCAAGCAGATTAACGAGGCTTTTGAAACGGCGCAGAATAAGGAAGAAACCGGGGCGGTGTTTGTAGCATTGAAACATTAATTACTTATAGAAATCAGACAATAAATATCGTGGCAAATCAAAATCCTACATCATAATTCTTGTTCATATACTATTTTGCTGTTTCTTAGTGGTATTCTTCTCCGTGCCAGCAGAATCGTCTTTTCTATCAAAAATTTGTTTTCTTACTCATCTTGTTCTATTTTGAGATAATTACTAACTGTTAATTATGATACTTAACACCTTAACCCATTCTTTTGCTCGTCATTTTTTGAAGATTCGTAGATTTTTTGAAAAAACCGGAAAAGCATCCAGGCTGAGATTATTTACGCGTTTTATCTGAGTTAATACTTGTTTTAGAAACGATGTCCAAAGATGGAAGATGGTTTGTGACATGATAAGTGACAAAATGTTATTTTTTTACCTAAATCATTTACTATGTTTTATCATGACAACAAACTACAGTACCAAGTACGTGTAGAGAAACCAAATCCGGCATTCGCTAAATTACTGCAGCAGGCAATCGGCGGTATTGAGGGAGAAATCAGAGTGTGTTTACAATATCTTTTTCAAGCCTGGGGAAACCGGGGTCCAAATAAATACCGGGACATGCTACTGGACACCGGGACAGAGGAAATTGCGCACATCGAAATGTTATGTACAGCTGTAGCGTTAAATCTGGAAGGGGCCACGTATGAGCTTAAAGACAAAATCGCCGGTGAAAATCCCATTGTAAGCAACATACTTGGCGGAATGGATCCCCGACATGTAATATCCTCAGGACTTGCCGCAATGGCCGTAGATTCAAACGGTGTACCATTTAATGGGTCTTGGGTTGTCGGCAGTGGAAACATTGCAGCAGACATGTACGCAAATGTCATGGCAGAATCGACAGGCCGTGTGTTGGCCACAAGGTTGTATAGCTTGACTGATGACCCGGGTATGAAGGATATGCTTTCCTTTTTAATTACGCGGGATGCAATGCATCAAAACCAGTGGCTGGCTGTGTTGGAAGATTTAGGAGGGGTAACCGCAAATTTACCGATACCAAACACTTTTCCAACGGACAACCATGTTGGGGATTTGGACTATACTTTTATATCGACAAATGTTGCTAAACCAACGGTACCACCGGATGCCCGCTGGGCGAGCGGACGTTCAATAGACGGCAAAGGTGAGTTTAGATATGAACCTGCACAGCCGTTTGGTCAGGAGCCACAACTGGGGCCACCGGATGTGAAAGGATTTGCACAGCATGAGCAGATGACGGATTCCGAAAAAGGAATTATAGAGAACATTAAAGACACAGTCATGCCTTAAACCTTGTCGACTCATCAGATGTGTTCCATCCGATGAGTCGCTTGTTATGTATATCGCTCAATGTTTCACAATGAATTCACCGTTCGCCTGATGGCCTCTTAACTTTTAAGCCTGAAGCAACGGGCTCCTGAAACACCGGAAATCCGGACGGGTTGAAAGTAAACTGCTGGATTCTGATGTTGCGCATTTCTGCACATCCTTCCCCGCTATTTGAATTGGCGTGATAAATCAGCCAGGTTTCCTTACCGTCAGGAGAGGTAAAAAATGCGCAATGTCCAGGACCAAAAGCCTTATTTTGCGGCTGTTTGGTTAAAACTGGCTGTGGATTTTTTTCCCAGTCAGAGGAAACCATAGGATTTCCGGATGCTTTGAGGGTCAACATACCAAGCGCATAGTCATCTGTACCACAAAAGCTAGCCGAGTAGATTAAAAACTGCCTACCAGACGGGCCTTGCAAACTTTCAGGTGCCTCATTTACACCAAAACCGTTTTTCTCCCATGCGTATTGAGGGCTGGAAATCATTGTTGCCTGCGGTTCCAGCGTCCACGGATTGACCATTTTGGAGATGTACAGGTTTTGGGTGAGGTTAGTGTTTGCGGGATCCGGCCGCCCGGACCATAAAAAATAGTGAATGCCATTGTATTGCATCACTGTCCCGTCGATGGCCCAAAAATCGGTATTGCTGCTGAATATTCTGCCTTTTTCAGTCCAGGTACCCAATGTAGGGTCCGGACTGCTGTTTTCCAGGACCCATGTACGCTGACTAAGGTCATCTCCGTTGCCCGCCGTATAATAAATGTACCATTTATGATCAAGGTAGTGGATTTCGGGTGCCCATATATTACGAGAATTTGCTGTGCCTGGAACAGGCGAGAATACGAGCTGAGAAGTTGCGGAGCCTAGTTTAGACATCGCATCCGTCTTCCAGATCCGAATGTTATTTCCAGTAGTCTGAAGATAATAATAAAATCCTTCTTTATAATATACCCATGGGTCCGCTCCGCTTTGCAACGGATTCACAAATGTGTCTGCGTTGCCTGGGTTTTCCGGCAGGGACGGTTGGGTCTTTGATTTTCCGCACTGAAGGTGGAGGAAACAAATCAGGGCAAGCAGAACATAAAATTGAACAGATGTAAACTTTAGGCGTTTCATGGGCAATTCGAAATGGGGGCTGTCGGTAGCCCCCGTAAATATTAATATTTAGGATTTTGAGTGAGGTTCGGATTTAAATCAATGTCCCGCTGAGGAATCGGATAATATTCATGCCGTCCGACAACAAAGTTCGTAAACTCAGGATCCCGTACAGCAAGTGCCGGGCTCAAGTCTCCCCAACGGAGCAAATCTGCCCAGCGCCAACCCTCCCCTGCAAGCTCCAAAATCCGCTCGTGTTTTAGCTGGTTCAAAAAAGCTTGCTGTCCCAGGTTCGGTTTCGATTCACTGAGCGTAGGCAAGCCTGCACGTTGTCGCACGCGATCCACGAAAGGATATGCTTCAGCCGTGCTGCCCGACCCATTGAGCGCTTCAGCGTACATCAGCAATACATCGGCATATCTGATCAAACGGTAGTTATTTGGAGAGCGGAAACCCTCGGTATTCTTCCAGTGGTCATTGAGGAATTTTCTAAACCAAACGCCATTGGCATTAGGGCCGGTTCCATATCTGGATTCGAAAGTCTCGCCATATATCATGGTTGCAGATGGCCCTGCAGGATCAGTATGGCTATAAAGGAAGGATGCCGATAGCCTCGGATCGCGCTGGCCGGTCTCTGTTTCTTCCTGAAGAAATTCATCAATCAGCCACCTTCTTGCGGCACCGTCGCTAAACCCAACCGGAGGAGGAGCGTAAAACTGCGCAATGGATGTACCAGTGTTGTTGATCAGGTCTTCACGAACATCAT
>DATFQH010000400.1:0-16466 GCA_035264385.1 Pedobacter sp. | reverse complement strand
GTAAAAAAAAAGCATCCCGTTTCGGGGATGCTTTTCAATATATAAGCTTTAAAGATTACTCGCCTTTTTTGGCTTTGTTTTCTTCACCTTCCATTTGTTGTTTTAATTGTGCAAGCACGCCTAAATCACCTAATGTAGATTTTTCAACTGAATCTTTAACTTTTTTCACTGCATTGCTTGAAGCTTTAGCTTCTTTTTTCTTAGCGTTACGCTCTTCGTTAGCAGCTTCAGCTTTAGCCTCTTCCCAGATACGGGCGTGAGAAACAACGATACGTTTAGCATCTTTGTTAAACTCAATGATTTTGAAGTCATTGGTTTCTTCAGCTTTGATTACAGAACCGTCTTCTTTAGCCATATGTTTAGTAGGCACGAAACCTTCTACGCCATAAGGTAAAGCAATAACAGCACCTTTATCAGTTACTTTAACTACAGTTCCCTGGTGAATTGAATCTACAGTAAAGATAGTTTCAAAAGTATCCCAAGGATTTTCTTCCAGTTGTTTGTGACCTAAGCTCAGTTTGCGGCTTTCCACATCAAGTTCAAGTACAACTACGTCTAGTGTATCGCCAACTTTGGTGAATTCATTAGGGTGGTTAACTTTTTTAGACCATGAAAGGTCAGAGATGTGAATTAATCCGTCAATACCTTCTTCGATTTCAACAAATACACCGAAGTTAGTCATGTTTTTAACTACAGCTGTGTGTTTGCTTCCGATTGGATATTTAGCGGCAACATTTTGCCAAGGATCCTGAGTCAGTTGTTTGATACCCAAGCTCATTTTGCGCTCGTCTCTGTCCAAAGTTAATACTTCAGCTTCGATCTCATCGCTAACTTTCAGGAATTCCTGAGGGCTGCGCAGGTTTTGTGACCACGACATTTCTGAAACGTGGATCAAACCTTCTACACCAGGGATGATTTCAAGGAAAGCACCGTAATCTGCTACAGTAACAATTTTACCTTTCACTTTAGAACCGATAGCCAGATTAGCATCTAATGATTCCCAAGGGTGTGGAGTTAATTGTTTTAAGCCCAATGCGATACGTTTTTTCTCGTCATCAAAGTCAAGAACAACCACATTGATCTTCTCATCAAGGCTCAATACTTCTTTTGGATGCTCTATGCGGCCCCATGAAATATCAGTGATGTGAAGTAATCCGTCTACGCCACCAAGATCGATGAATACACCGAAGTCAGTAATATTTTTAACGGTTCCTTCAAGAACCTGACCTTTTTCAAGTTTAGATACGATCTCAACTTTTTGGCTTTCCAGGTCATCCTCGATAAGGATTTTATGAGAAACAACTACGTTTTTAAACTCATGGTTGATTTTGACAACCTTGAATTCCATGGTTTTACCCACGTACACATCGTAATCGCGGATAGGTTTAATGTCAATTTGAGAACCAGGTAAGAAAGCCTCAACACCCATGATGTCAACAATAAGACCACCTTTAGTACGGCTTTTAACAAATCCGTTGATGATTCTGTCATTGTCAAGGGCTTCATTGATAGTTTCCCATGATCTCTGAGTTTTAGCTCTTTTACGAGATAAAATCAATTGGCCGTTTGCGTCTTCAGGAGCTTCCACAAAAACGTCAACTTTATCGCCAACTTTCAAATCAGGTGTATCACGGAACTCTGAAGTAGATACCAGACCGTCTGATTTAAATCCTACGTTCAATACTACATCTTTGTTGTTGATTGACACAACGGTACCGCTGATGATCTCACCCTGAGTGATTTGATTGAAAGTATCGGTGTACATGTCTTCAAACTTTTTACGGTCTGCGTCACTGTAATTACCGAAAGCTTTGTCATCTGCATCCCAGTCAAAATCCTGATCTGGAGTTGCCAATGATGATTTGATCTGTTCGATCGACATTGAATCAGCCTCTGATTCAATGGTTTCTTTTTCTGCCAGACGAGCATCTGCGCCTTGCAGTTCAGCTGTTTTAGCCTCTAGTTCTTTTTCTGCTACTTGTTTTTTAGCCATTAAAATTAAATCTCCTTTTTCCCGTTAGGGACGGCAAAGATAGAAATTAATATTTTTAAAGAAAAGAATTTTTTTATAAATGTTGTTGATTTTGAATGATTTGAGGCTGATGCACAGGCCGCTGCTGATTTACCGAATAGGTTTTTATCTTGCCCTGTCTGATCTTCTGAACGTAGTTCCTAAACAGAAGCGGTATTTACCAGACAAGCGTAATATAAATTCTATGGGAATCAAATTTTATTTGAGAAAGGAATTGGTATGGTTCCGGGCAGACCCGCAATTGCGCCTACGTGAATGTCGTAATTCGCCCGCATCATTTTTTCGGCAAAGGAGGTAGTCCCGAACCGGCCATACATGTGCTTGACAGGCATTTCCTCAAGTGTATATTGATCATACCAAATGTAGTCAGCTTTCCAATAGGTTTTTGTGTCCGGATTCAGGGCTATTTCAATAGCGCCGTTAGGGCCATCTGGTATGTGTACTTCTATCTTGCCAGGGTAATTTATAATTTGGCTGCAAAATAACGCATCTTAACTTAAATAATCAAAGCTCTGATCAAATTATCTCAGATTAGGCGGATGGGAATGTTATAAACCGATTTGCTATATTGCGAAGATCAAATGAACAATATGGATGGAAAAGAAGGTTTCAATTAAGGACATTGCTAAAAAGCTGGGTATTTCCATCAGTACAGTTTCTTTTGTTATAAACGGAAAGGCCAAGGAAAAAAGGATTAGTGATGACCTGATTCAGAAAGTTTTAAAACTGGTAGAAGAACTTGATTATAAGCCGGATGCGCTTGCCAGGAGCTTCAGGACGGGAAAAACAAATATTATTGGATTTTTGGTAGATGACATATCCAGGCCTTTTTTTTCCAATCTTGCCCGTTTTATAGATGAAAAGGCAGCTAAAAACGGCTATAAAATCATATACAGCAGTACCAGAAACAGTAAAAGAAAGACGATAGAATTGCTGCAGATTTTTCAGGACAGACATGTAGACGGATACATTATTGCGTTGCCCGAGGGTTTAGAAACTGAAGTGGAGGCTTTAACCCGAATCAACAAACCTGTAGTTTTGTTTGACCGGTATTTCCCCGAACTCGACACTGATTATGTGGTGATCAACAATGAGGAGAGTACCCGGAATGCAGTAAGGCACCTGGCAGAAAACGGTTATAACAGGATTGGTTTTGTTACTATAGATACTATCGAACAGCAAATGCTCGACCGGTTGAAAGGTTACGAAAACACGATTGCCGGATTTGGATTGAGCGCTGCGGTTCTGAAGATCAATTATAACACTCCTTCGACCGCAATTCCACAAATTGCTAATTATTTGCGGTTAGAAAAGCAGCTCGATGCTGTCATTTTCTCTGCAAATTATCTGTGTATAGATGGTTTAAGGGCTATACAGCAGTTAGGATTGAGAATTCCTGGTGACCTGGCTGTAGTGTCTTTTGATGATTTCGAACTTCTGGAGTTCACTTCGCCAACAATTACCGCCATTGCTCAGCCATTGGAAGAAATCGCTGAAAATATTATGCTGGTGCTGTTAGAACAACTCAATAATCCTAAGCTGGTTCAGGATCATAAGCATGTGGTTTTACCTACAACGCTCAGGGTTAGGGATTCTTCTGTGGTAAAAACAGAAATAAAAAAACCGTCTGCAAGTATACAGACGGTTATATAAATTCAATTCGATGTTACCGGTTTTTATTTCCAGCCACCGCCAAGGGCTCTATACAGATTAACTATCGACTGCAATTTTTGTAATCTGTCGTTGATGCTGTTCAGCTGGGCGGTTAGCAGACTTTGTTCTGAGGTCAGTACATCCGTGTAATTTGTAGCTGAGCTGTAACGGAGCAATTCTTTGGTAAAATCTACGGCTTTTGTTAGTGAAGCGATCTGTTTAGCTCTAGTGGTTTCCTTTTCATTTGCCGTCTGGTAAGCAAACAGGGCATTTGATACTTCCTGTCCACTGGTCAGCAAGGTTTGCTGGAAACTGTAAAATGCTTGTTGCTGTTGCGCTTGCGCCGTATTTAACCGGGCCTTGTTCTGACCTTTAGCAAAGATGGGCTGTGTGATGCCACCGATCAGGTTGTAAAATATGGAATTATCAAAAAAGTTTTTGACATCAAGGCTAGACAAACCCCCATTGGCGGTAAGTGTAAGCGACGGATAAAAATAGGTTTTTGCAAGGTTCTTGTTTTCGAATGCTGCCCGGAATGCAAATTCAGCGGCTTGTACATCGGGCCTGTTCTGGAGCAGCTGTGCTGATAAACCTGTTTGTAAGTTGGTATAAGGCTGCTGTGTATCTAAACTGGACCTTTCAATACCTCCGGGCCCTTTGCCCAGCAGTATGCTTAATGAATTTTCTGCTTCTCTTATTCCTCTTTTGAGGTCCGGGATGCTGACCTGAGCGGCATAGAGGTTTGCTTCGCTTTGCACTACTGCAGCACCGTTAACCACCGCACCTTCTTTCAAAGCCTTCATGGTTTCTACATCACTCTGCCTGATCTTTACCGTTTGTTCGGTAATGGCCAGCTGTTTGTCCAGTGCCAGCAGGTTGTAATAGATGTTGGCGATGTTGGCGATTAGCTGGGTTTGTACTGCTCTTTTTGCTGCGTCTGTTTGCAGTAGCGATGCATAGGCAGAGCGCTTGGCACTGCCAAGTTTACCCCAGATATCGGCTTCCCAACTGGTACTCAGCTGGGCTCTGTAGGTCTGGGTTTCGGTATTGATGTTGATGCCGGGAGGGAAATTGAGCGCAGCTCTTGATTGCTTGGCATCGGTAACAGACAGGTCGCCTGAAAGGCTGGGCAGGAACGCGGCCTTACTCTGTCGTAAGTTCGCTTCAGCTACTTTTATCCTTTCTACTGCCTGCTTCAGATCCAGGTTTTCATTGAGGCCCTGCTCAATGAGCAGCTGCAATCCCGGGTCGGTAAACAGTGTTTTCCAGGGCAGATCGGCGATAGTGCTCGTGTCTGTTGTGTTGTTATCACGGTATAGCCCATTACTGTTCAGGGCCGGTCTTTCGTATTTTTGAGTGACACATGCGCTAAGCGTAAGGATGCTGAAACCGATAATGAGGTATGACTTTCTATAATTAGTGTTCATGTTCTTCGAAAAAATTAATGTTCACGTGTGTCCGCTTCAGGAAATTCCAATGCTACCTGTTCGCTGTCTATGCCTTCGTCGAAGGGAGATTTACTACTGACTTTCTCTTGCAGGGTCTGGAAAATGATGAAGAGCGCAGGAATTACAAATACACCGAATAGTGTACCGATAAGCATTCCGCCGACAGCACCTGTACCAATAGATTTATTACCAGCAGCGCCTACTCCGGTAGAGAGCATTAACGGAAGCAGGCCAAGGATGAATGCGAATGAAGTCATCAGGATAGGACGCAGACGTGCTGTTGCACCATCTATTGCCGCATTAACGATGCTCATGCCTTTCCTTCTCCGGTCTACCGCGTATTCCACGATCAGAATCGCATTCTTTGCGAGCAGACCTACCAGCATGATCAGTGTGATCTGTGTATAGATATTGTTGTCGATCTTAAAAATCTTGTCGAAAATAAATACGCCGGCAAGTCCTATAGGTAATGATATGAGCACAGCCAATGGCAGGATATAACTTTCATATTGCGCACAAAGCAAGAAATAAACAAACACCACGCAAAGCAGGAAGATGAAAATGGTCTGGCTTCCGCTGGCAGCTTCCTCACGGGAAAGGCCTGAGAATTCATAGCCGTATCCGGTCGGCAGGTGAATCGCAGCTTCTTCCTGTACCGCCTTTAATGCATCACCGGAGCTGAAGCCCGGATTTGGACTACCGGTAACGGCGATGGAGGTAAACAGGTTAAAACGTGATATTGCTTGCGGCCCATATACTTTCTTGAGGGTAATGAATTCGCTGATAGGTGCCATATTTCCATTGGCAGTGCGTACATAAATGCTATTCAGGCTCTGTTCATTGGCTCTGTACTGTGCGTCGGCCTGGTACATTACACGATACTGCTTGCCGAATTTGTTGAAGTTCGAGGCATATACACCTCCGTAATAACCTTGAAGTACGTTGAGCACGTCATTTACATTCAGGCCGGCTTGTTTTGTGGTGGCCACATTCACGTCAATTTGATACTGAGGGAAATTGGGGTTAAAGGAGGTTGATGCGTACTGGATTTCAGGTCTTTTGCCCAATGCGGCAAGGAACTCATTGCCAACTGCATTGAATTTATTGATGTCGCCACCAGTCTTGTCCTGCAGCTGGAATTCGAAACCGCCGCTGGTACCGAAACCTTGGATAGTAGGAGGGGCGAAGAAAATGACCTTGGCTCCTTTGATGTTTGCTGTTCGTCCGAATAGCTCGCCGATGATTGCTTTTACGTCACGTTCACGTTCGTTCCAGGGCTTAAGTCTTGATATTACCATCCCATATGAACTTCCCGAGCCCGAAATCATACTCCGGCCTACTACTCTGATGGAGTTGTTTACTTCAGGAATGGTATGCACGATGCTGTCGATCTGCGCAATTACTTCGTTGGTTCTTTCCTGTGAGGTAGAGGGTGGAAGTGAGATGTCGGACATGATCGTTCCAAGGTCTTCGTTGGGAACAAATCCTTTTGGAGTGGTGTTCATGGTCCAGATGAGCACTATGGTAAACAACACGATACCTGCAATCGCAATTAACTTTTTGCGGGCAAGGAAACTCACAGACCTTTTATAACGGTTGGTCATCAGGTCAAACGAGGTGTTGAATGCGGTATAAAAGCGCTCAAGAAAGTTCTTCTTTTTGCCATGATCGTCTGCATGGGGTTTCAGGAACAATGCGCAAAGTGCCGGACTTAAGGTTAACGCATTAATGGCTGAAAGTATGATTGCGATAGCCAGTGTAAGACCAAACTGCTTATAGAATACGCCTGACGATCCCTGTATGAAACTGACAGGAATAAATACGGCTGCCATAACCAAAGTAATGGAAATAATGGCGCCTGTGATGTCTTCCATCGCATCTATAGTCGCTTTTTTAGCAGATGTGTAGCCATGGTCCAGTTTTGCGTGAACAGCCTCCACCACTACAATCGCATCATCTACCACAATTCCTATAGCCAGCACCAGGGCGAATAATGTGAGCAGATTGATGGTGAAACCAAACAGGCTGAGGAAAAAGAAGGTACCGATAATCGCGACCGGAACACTAATGGCCGGAATGAGTGTAGATCTGAAATCCTGAAGGAATATAAACACCACAAGGAATACCAGTATGAAGGCTTCTATAAGGGTGTGGATCACTTTTTCGATAGATGCGTCCAGGAAGTCATTCACATTTACCAGCGGTGCGTAATGTACGCCTTTAGGGAAGCTGACAGATGCATTTTCGAGTACCTGAAGTGACCCTTCAATTACGTCCTTGGCGTTTGAACCCGCAGTCTGGTTTATAGCGATCCCCAAGGCGGGCTTACCGTCGAACCGTACAGAACTTGCATAGCTTTGTGCGCCAAGTTCTATTCTGGCGATATCCTTAAGTCTCAGTACCTGCCCGTTTTCAGCAGTTCTTATAATGATATTGCTGAATTCTGTTTCGTTCTTCAGACGGCCCGAGTATTTCAGGGTATATTGAAAGGCCTGCCCGCCCTGTTCACCGAACTGGCCCGGAGCTGCCTCGATGTTTTGTTCTGCCAGGGCGACACTGATGTCGTTAGGTATCAGCCCGTAGGTAGCCATTATATCTGGTTTCAGCCAGATCCTCATGGTATAATCCATCAGACCGAATGCACTCGCGTCACCTACGCCATTGATACGCTTGATCTGTGGGATCAGGTTGATGTTGGCATAATTTTGCAGAAACTTCTGGTCATACGACGCGCTGTCGCTATAAATACCAAAGATCAGTACGTTACTGGCTTGTCTTTTGGCAGTGATCACGCCTGAACGCGTTACTTCCGCAGGCAAAAGGCTGGAGGCCCTTGCCACGCGGTTTTGTACGTTTACAGCGGCCAGATCTGGATTTGTACCCAGCTTGAAGTTGATTGTAATGGTTGCTGTTCCGTCGTTACTGGCTGTAGAGGTCATATACGTCATGTCCTCTACACCATTGATCTGCTCTTCCAGCGGAACTACCACACTGTTCATCACCACATCGGCATTGGCACCCTGGTAGGAAGCAGATACCTGTACAGTAGGAGGGGCGATCTCAGGATATTGTGACACGGGAAGGGTTACGAGACCTAAAATTCCCAGGATCACGATAATTATGGATATAACTGTCGATAAAACAGGTCTCTCTATGAATTTCTTAAACATAAATTAGTTTTTAAGTTCTGCGTAAACAGAATCTGCATTTTGTACTTCTGGTTTGATCTGACCTCCGTCCTTTAAGGACTGGAATCCTTCCAGAACAATTTTATCACCGGCTTTAAGACCTTTGCTGACTACATAAAAGTTTCCTTTAGTGATTTCCATGACCTGAACTTCCGTGTTTTTTACGGTTCCTTTTTCATCTACTACATAAACAAACTTTTTGCCCTGCAGGTCAATAGTCGATTTCTGAGGGATCAAAATTGCATTTTCAAGATGCTGAGGGATACGTACTGATGCACTTGCGCCGCTTCTGAGTAACATGGCTGGATTGGTAAAGGTAGCTCTGAGACTGGCTGATCCGGTATTTGTATTAATCAGTCCGTTGATGGATTCTATTCTACCATTTTGAGCGTAAGTAGTTCCGTCGGCCAAAACCAGAGATACTGCCGGTATATTTTTCATCTGCGCAGCCAGATTTGCACCTTTATAAGTTTTAGAAAAATCCAGCAGCTGCTTCTCATTTAAGGAGAAATAGGCGTAGATTTTTGATATGTTTGAAACGGTTGTTAATGGCTGAGCACCCGTCGGGCTCACCAGGCTACCTGTCTTGAATGGGATACTTCCTATAACACCGTCTACAGGACTGGTAATTGTTGTGTACCCCAGGTTTACCTTTGCATTAACAAGTTCTGCTCTGGCCTGAGCCAGGGAGGCCTTTCTGCTTTGCAATGTCAGTTGCGCTGCATCCAGATCATATTTGCTGATGATGTCCTTTTCTACAAGCGGACGCGTCTTGTTAACTTGCAGTTGTGCTGAATTTACTTCTGCTTCCGCGCTGCTGATCGCTGCAGCAGCCGTTCTAACCAGTTGTTCGTACTGTGGTGCGTTTATGCTAAAAAGCAACTGTCCTTTTTTAACCGTTGCGCCTTCATCTACATATATTTTTTGTATAAAACCGTCAACCTTTGGTCTGATATCTACATTTTGAATGCCTTCAAGTGTGGCAGGGTAATCTGTTTCAAGGGAGGCGGCCTGGGCTGTAACCGCAAGAACGGGATAGGACTGGACCTCGCCCGCGCCGGCGGGAGCTTTCTTTTGATCGCTATTTCCGCATGAACTGATGATGAGTAAAGCAGGTAAGAACAGGTAGATAGATAGTAATGTCTTTTTCATTAGAATTTTGTATTTTATTGGAGGGGTGCTTTCAGGTGGCGAAATTATTCATACTTATAAACAGATAAAACATCGAATTGTAATGTTTTTTTCACCTCTGCATTTGTAACTAAACATTTGCAGAAAATCCCTTAAGTGATTAATAAAAAAATAAAATAGAAATTTGCTAAACCGGCATATGACGGTGAACCAGTCTTAATGCAAATTCAAGTTGTTCGGCTTGAGTAAGTTCGGTATTGTCCAGTACTATCGCATCTTCAGCGCGTACAAGCGGACTCTCTTTTCTTGTCGTATCGGCATAATCCCTGTGAGCAAGATTTTCAAAAACTTCCTCCAGGGTAGTTGTGGTATCGCCCTTGCTCTGTAGTTCATTGAATCTTCTTTCTGCTCTGATCTTGGGGTCGGCGGTCATAAAAAATTTCACTTGTGCATCTTCAAAAACCGTGGTGCCAATATCGCGGCCGTCCATAACGATGTTCTTTGATCTTCCCATGCGCTGTTGCTGTTTCACCATTTCCTGGCGCACGTGTTTATTGGCCGAGACTTCACTTACGCATTCAGAAACTGGCATCTGCCGGATCTCTTCGGACACTTCTTCTCCGTTCAGGGTAATATGAGATTCGTAGTCCCTGGAGTGAAAGTTTAATTCAATGTGCGCCAGTGCATCGGTTACCGCTTCAGGGTTATTGACATCAACCTGGTTGCGCAGAAAAAATAGGGTAACGGCCCTGTACATGGCGCCACTGTCTATGTAGATAAAACCCAGGTTTTTAGCCAAAGCCTTTGCCAAAGTGCTCTTTCCGCAAGACGAGTAACCGTCTATCGCTACAACCAGGTTTTTTCTCATATCAGACAAAGTTAATATTTTAGACAATTGCTTCCATGTTAATTTTCTGCTAAATGTGCGCTTGCTCATTTGAAGTGTTACTTTTGCCCAATGTTACCTGCAAAAGAAGATATTGTAAAAGTTGTAACCTTTAAAACCTCGCGAAGCGGGGGCAAGGGCGGACAGCATGTTAATAAGGTTTCAAGTAAAGTGGAACTCATTTTTAACCTATCGAATGCTCCTTTTTTTTCTGAAGAAGAGCTTGCGCTTTTGAGCGAAAGACTTGCCGGAAGGATTGATCAGGAGGGTTGCATCCATGTGGTGTCTCAGGAAGACCGGAGCCAGTTAATGAATAAGGAAAGGGTGATTGTTAAACTGATTGCATTGCTCAAATCGGCATTGCATGTGCAGAAGAAAAGAAAGCCAACCAGAATTCCAAAGGCTGTGATCAGGAAAAGGCTTAACGATAAGCAATCTGTGGCGTCGAAAAAGGAAATGCGAAAACGTCCTGATCTTGGCTGATTTTTCTGATAAGATGCCGATCCGGTGATGATAATTAATTGAATCGGTAGAACATACTGATTGAGCCGTACTGGTGGGCTTTGGCAGTACTCTTGATTTCTTTGGTTTTAAACAGAGCGCCGAAGTCACATGTAAAACGTTGCGAACTATAATTGAATCCAACCTGTTGTGCAAATACCAATGGTTTTACATCAAATGTAACAGGGCTGTCGTCATTAAACAGGCTTCCCTGGATTGTTGCATCATAGGCAATATAATTCAGCTGCGGTTTTACATAAAAGAAGATCTCACTTTTTACCAGTCCTTTTGTTTTGGCGCGGTTGCCAATCATAGAATTGGTATAGGCTGAGTTGAACAGCTGACTGATGTTTCCTGCTCTGAAAAGTACACCGACTCCGGCACCATTATAGGTGGTACCTGCATTTACATAGCCTTCAAAAGCGATATCTATCATTTTGTCATCAGAGCGGCGTAATAATCTGGTGTATTGCGCAGAAAGATTGGCAGTAAGTTCGCCTTTGATCTGGTATTCCCACCCGGCAAGTTCATAAAATCCCACGGTATTGTGCAGCAGTTCCTGTCCGTCTTCGGCCAATGAATTCGGGCCGGTGGTACCTAGTTTAATGCTGGTCTTAATTATACTTTCATTGCTGCGGAACCAGCTCATCGCTGCACCTGCATAAAGGTGTCCTGCAAATGGTCTGTCCTGGGCATCGGGATCAGGCGCATAGCCTGAGATTGGATTGTACATTTCTTGCCCTGCAGAGATTTCGAATGTTCTTTTTTCTATTCCTTTCTTTAGTTTACTCTGGTCAGCCGCATGCCTGTAAAAGATGAAGAGGCCGTTCGTGTAGTACCTGTCCGATCCCTGGGCTAGATAAGAATCGTTGTCGCTTTTGAAGCCAAACTCGCTTTTATAGGTTTGAGCACAAGTATTATAAGCCAGTAAAAGTGCGAAGGCGAATGTAAAATAGAATTTGTTATTCATTGCGGGTTAAAAAAACTCCGGCATACCTGCCGGAGTTCAATATAGTATTTTTAAATATTAAAAGGAGTAACCGAAACTGATACCGCCATAATAAGGCAGGAAGAAATCTCCGTTGAATACGGGGCTCAGACCAGCTCTAAAGGAAAAACCGCCATCTTCAGGTTGTACACGATAAAAGAAACTCATGGTACCTATTAAATTGCTCGAATTCTTATTGAAAAGTACCTCACTTTCTCCGCTTGTGCTTAAGTAGGTGGCGCCCAAACCAATTTCAAAAAATTTGTTACCCTTACCAAGGAGGTAGTTCAATGAAAGTGGAACAGTCATGATCTTATCACCATCGAGTGACAGGTAACCCACACCTGCTCTACCGCCCAGACCATCTTTTTTATTAAAAAATCTGGAGTCGTAGTTGGCTGTAAATGTTAAGCCCTGCCCGCCAAGTTCTACAAAGATATTCTGCGCGCGCTTTACTGCAGGCTCGGCAATGTTAATGCCTTGTGTTTGAGCATAAGTTCCCTGAAGGCCCGTCAATACGAAAAAGACACCTAACAGTAATGTGATTTGTTTCATTTGGTTTGCTGGTTTAGTGACTATTATGGTCTCTCAATATTAAGTAAAAATATACTAGTTTGCAATCGCAGGAATTTTAAGCGCAAGATTCTGTGGATTTTTTACTTTGTCTTTTGTGAGTGCCAGATTGATCACTTCCTTCATCTCTGTTACATAATGAAAATTCAGATCTTTGATATAGCTTTCCTTAATCTCAAGAATATCTTTTCTGTTTGATTTGCAAAGGATGATGTCTTTAATATTCGCGCGTTTTGCAGCAAGTATCTTTTCCTTGATGCCACCTACAGGCAGTACTTTACCCCTTAATGTGATCTCACCAGTCATGGCCAGGTTTGATTTTACTTTACGTTGTGTAAATGCTGAAGTCAATGCTGTAAGCATGGTAATTCCGGCTGAGGGGCCATCTTTTGGTGTAGCGCCTGCAGGGACATGTACATGCACATCCCATTGATCAAATAACGCGAAATCTATGTTAAAGATGTCTGCGTGTGCTCTCAGGTACGCCAGTGCGATGATGGCCGATTCCTTCATTACTTCACCAAGATTACCTGTAAGGGTCAGTTTGCCTTTACCCGGACTTAAACTCGCTTCGATAAACAGGATGTCCCCGCCAACGGAGGTCCAGGCAAGGCCAGTTACGACACCGGCAACTTCGTTTCCTTCATAAAGATCCTTGTCGTAGATGGGTGCACCAAGAATAGTTTCAACGTCTTCTGAACTTAGATTAGGTTCGTACGTCTCTTCCATAGCTATTTTGGTAGCTACACCGCGTACCAGAGAGCCAATCTTTTTTTCCAGACCCCGTACTCCCGATTCCCTGGTATAGTCTTCAATTACTTTTTCTATCAGATTGTTTTTTATCGCTATATCCTTGGTTTTGATGCCATGCTGTTCCTTTTGCTTGGGCAAGAGATATTTCTTTGCGATCTCGATCTTCTCTTCAATGGTATAGCCGTTTACTTCTATGATCTCCATACGGTCCAGCAATGCGGGCTGTATCGAACTTAAGGAATTTGCTGTGGCTATGAATAATACGTTTGAAAGATCGTAATCTGTTTCTACATAGTGATCGTTAAAGGCACTGTTCTGTTCAGGGTCCAATACTTCAAGCAATGCTGATGACGGATCTCCTCTGAAATCGGTACCCACCTTATCTATCTCATCCAGTACAAATACCGGATTGGCAGCGCCTGCTTTTTTCAACGACTGAATAATTCTTCCCGGCATGGCTCCAATATAGGTTTTTCTGTGTCCGCGAATTTCCGCCTCGTCACGAATACCACCAAGTGCCATGCGAACGTATTTACGGTTAAGTGCTTTTGCGATAGATTTTCCCAGTGATGTTTTACCAACTCCCGGAGGGCCGACCAGGCAGATGATCGGGGCTTTCATGTCGCGTTTGAGCTTCAATACGGCAAGGTATTCTATGATTCTCTTTTTTACTTTGTCCAATCCGAAATGATCCTTGTCCAATATACGCTGTGCCCGTTTAAGATCGAAGTTATCTTTGGTGAAACCATTCCATGGAAGATCCAGCAGCAGTTCGAGGTAATTGATCTGTACGGAGTAATCGGGAGCTGCCGGATTCATTCTTCCCAGTTTTTCAAGCTCTTTATCAAAGTGCTTTTCAACGGGGGATGACCACTTTTTCTTTTTGGCGCGGGCTTGTAAAGTCTCATATTCCAGATCAGAAGAATTGCCTCCAAGTTCCTCCTGGATAGTTTTTAACTGCTGATTCAGGAAATAATCCCTCTGTTGCTTGTCCAGGTCAATACGTACCTTAGACTGAATCTGATTCTTTAACTCGAGCATTTGCAATTCAAGCGTCAGCAGTTCCATTACCATGGTCGCACGCTCACGCAGATTTGCCATCTCAAGCATTTTTTGCTTATCAGACACATCAGCATTCATATTGGATGATATAAAGTTGATCAGAAAAGAGGTGCTTTCTATGTTTTTAAGCGCTATACCTGCTTCACTAGGGATGTTTGGAGATAATTGTATAATCTGCGATGACATCTCCTTAATAGAGGCTACAAGCGCCTTAAACTCCTTGTCACCTTTGTGTTTCGCTTCTGTAAACTTGCTGATTATTACTTTGATGTAAGGCTCGGATTGTACTTCCTCTACCAGGCGGAAGCGTTGCTTGCCCTGAATGATAACGGTAGTATTCCCATCGGGCATCTGCAGCATCTTAATGATATGGGCCACAGTTCCCACATTATTGAGCTGGTCAAATGCCGGATCTTCAACGGTTACATCTTTTTGAGAAACCACACCAATGATCCTGTCTCCCTTATAAGCTTCTTTGATTAATTTTATGGATTTATCCCTGCCTACCGTAATGGGTATCACTACTCCTGGAAAAAGAACAGTATTTCTAAGTGGTAATATTGGCAGTATTTCAGGTGTTTCCTCATTGTTCATATCGTCTTCATCCTGCTGCGACATCAGAGGAAAAAACTCAGTATCTTCATTTATGATGGGAAGTGCGTTACTAAAATCAAATTGATCTTGTTTACTCATTAATTAGCTTATCTAAGTTAAAAACGACAATCTGACAGCATGTCGCCTCACAAAATTATTAATTGTATTGTATATACCTGTTTTCAACTCCTGTGCCAAAAGCGTCATCGCGTTTAATCCATGTTAAAAAGTCAGGCAATAAATAATTTTATGCTTTTGATCATATTTTTTTATAATGAGCGTTAATAAGCATATTTATTTAGTGGTACGATAGTTGACTTCAGTTTCCCTTTATCAAAACATAAAATTTGTTTATTACATTTGTTAGGGATTGATAGCTAAAGATATTTATTTTTTATTCAATAAAAGTTGATGAACTATTTCAAACGGACGATTTTTATATTGATGGTTATTTCTGCCAATCATAGCTTGGCGCAGAATACCAATTATGATAAACTGGGAATGCAGGCCTGGTTAAAGGGCGATTATAAAGGGGCGGTGGCTCAGTTGGAAAAAGCAGATACCAAGGATCCGAATAATGTAAATGTTTTAAAGATGCTGGGTTATTCCTATTATCAATGTGGTGATTTTGAAAATTCTATTGCCACATACAGCAGATTTATCATGTTAAAACCGTCTGATTATTCTGCATATTATTACAGGGGGAAAGCAAGGTTAAATGTTGCCAATGATCCGAAGGAATCTTTGAGCCAAATGCGCGACGGTTTTTATCAGTCTGCTATAAAAGACTTTACTAAAGCCATTGAACTCAACGGTGAAGAAGACCCGCAGCTGCTGCAGAACAGAGCGCTTGCATTTAAAGACTATGGAATTTATAAGTCTTATAAAATTAAAAAATCAGCGGAAAAAGCGGCTTGTGTAAGCTTGTTTAATAGTGCTGTAGCTGATTTCAATAAGATTCTTTTGGTTCAGCCTCAGCGAAAGGATATTATTTCGCTTGTTGATTACGTAAAGGCTCAGATTACAAGCCTCAAATAGGAACTGTCTAAAAAGCTATTTTTACCGTATATTTTTTTTTAGATAACAGTCTTATATCCTGGGTTTTTATAATTCGGTATAGACTGTCGGGATAATAACTGATACTGTCTGTTGAGGTGTAAAGTGTATTGCTGTTTCTGATCAAAATTAAGAACCCTGAGGGTTTACCGTTTCTGTAGTTAATAGTAACCTGTTTTACATGGATCTTTTTATCATCAGAAGTGTAAACTTCAACGTTTTTATTTTTCCTCATACTGAATGCGCCTCGCCAGGAAGTTTTGTTGATGTCTGCATCGGAAATGACGGAAAGTTCTTTTTTCCAATCGGGTATTTTTAGTGACCTTGTTTCGGGTGAATCATTTACGCTCACCATTTTTCTGACTATGGGGTTTTTGCTGTTCAGCCGATCTGCTTCCTTCTTAAAATAGCCTTTCAGATCATAGTATAAACTGATATTCTTCCGCTGTTCATCAGGCTTTGATTCGCAGCCGGCGGACAGTAAAAGAATACCAGTAAGCAGTGTAAACAATCTCATTAAACCAAAGCGTTTCCGGTCATGATATCAGGTTTCTGAATACCAAGAATTTGTAAAATGGTAGGGGCAATGTCGCCCAGTTTT
>DATFQH010000399.1:0-5572 GCA_035264385.1 Pedobacter sp. | reverse complement strand
AACATCTTTATTGCCATAGCTAAAAGATACATTGTTGAAAATAATGTCCTGGCGAAATTCATGGATAGGTATTGCATCAGGCGCGCTCAAAATCTCGGGTTTGGTATCAATCAGCTCAAGCACTCGCTGTCCTGCAGCTATTCCAGAGTAGATGCCACTAAAAGAGTCAGTTAGCGCTTTCGCCGGTCTCATCACCTGCGAAAAGATGGCAATGTAGGAAATGAACTGACCGGCAGACAGCGCGCCTGGTTCTTTACTGATGATCAATGAACCGCCATACCATACAATAAATGACACCATTAAAATACCGAGAAATTCTGAAACCGGCGAACCCAGTTGTTGCCGCCTTATCATTTTGCGGTTTAAATTTGAGTAAAAAACGTTTTCACTATGAAACCGTTCTTTGGTCCGTTCTGTAGCATTAAAGGCTTTAATAATCTTTATTCCACCTAAAGCTTCATCCAAAAAGCCTATCATTTTTGCAAAGGATTCATGGGCTTCTGTTGCCTGCTGTTTCAGTCTTTTAACAATTTTACTAATTATAAAGGCTGAAATTGGAATTACCATTAGTGAAAATAATGTTAACTTAACAGAGATGGTGAGTAATGCGAACACATAGAAGATAAGTGTTAAAGGCTCTTTGAAGATTACCTGCAGGGTATTGGTAACGGTGAACTGAACAACTTGAACATCAGACGCCACTTTTGAAATGATATCTCCTTTACGTTCGTTGTTAAAGAAGCCAACATGCATGTTCATAACATTATTGAACACAGTTTTACGCATATTCAGCAAGGTATGGACCCTTAAATCTTCCATGAAACGCTGAGAAAAATACTTGAATATATTCGATAAAAAAACAGATGTTACTATGATGACGCAGATATATGTCAATGTTTTTATGTGTCCGTTTTCAACCATAGATGAATTCACAAATGCTCTGAAATGTCCGGTTATATCTAACGTTGAGGTTGCTGATTGAGACAAAGCTTTATCATTTAGCGGGCCGTCAGCATTGAGCGTTTCAAAAAGCGGGGCTAACAATGTAAGGTTCAATACTCCGAATAACACAGCTAATAAGGTTGTAATTATATAAGGAATGGCGAATTTTTCTATTGGCCTGGCAAATGATAATAGTCTGAAATAGATTTTCATTCAATTGATTAAATGTGTAAAAATATGTTTTTAACTCTGAATATCAATATTACACCTGATTACATCCATCCTGAGTATATGTAAGCTTCTGAGCCAAAGTACTTCTGTAAATTTGATCGTTAGGTCCTCTATTGTCTCTGTTGCTTTCACGATGATAAATGTGATAGGCAAGAGCAGACATTTTTAGTCTTTTAGATTTAATTCCTGCATGGATCAGCCGGGCACCAAATTCATAGTCTTCACCTCCCCATCCTTCGAATCTATTGTCATACCCATTTATCTTCATAAAATCCTTTTTCCAAAATGCAATGTTACAGGCTTTAATATGAAAGGGGTTTGAAGGAAGAAGAGTAAATAACCTGCTCAAAAAAGGAATTCTGATAGCATTAAATCTGTTATATAAGCTTTTTGAAAAAATTGAATAAGTTAATTTTTTTTTGCTTAAAACATTTGAAACCTGACTTTGGATAATCATGGACCTGCTGCCCTGCACAAAATAACCTGCCCTGGAAGCGTCGATATGGTCAGCGATAAATTCAGGGTGGAGGATGATGTCCCCATCAATTTCGACAATATATTCGGAGTTGATTGTCTTTACTGCCTTATTTAGGATCTTACTTTTTCTAAAACCCTTGTCTTCATGCCAAACGTGCCTAACAGGCATATCAGATTCTTTTTGAAATTTTTGTATCAGGCCTTTGGTTTCGGATCCTGATCCATCGTCTGCAATAACAATCTCATCTGGCATTATGGTTTGTTTACTGACGCTTAACAAGACCAGTTCAAGTGCCTGGGGCCAATTGTAAGTGGAAATTAATAGGGCAACAGATGTAGTTTTTATTTGCATCAGGTACAGCTGAGATCAGGTAATCGGCAAATTTACATCTTTAATTTTTGTTAGGGAATATTTATTCTGCTTCTTTGCAGCAAAGGATGCAATAATGAATACGAAGGGACAGCTTTCAGAATCCGTAAAAGGTGGTGATTTTCTTGCGTTAGCGAGGGCACTGACGTTAGTGGAAAATGATCTTGAGGGAAGCAGGGAACTGTTGACAGATATTCATACTGATCCAAATACGATCATACTCGGTGTGACCGGCCCTCCGGGAGCGGGGAAGAGCACACTTGTTAACGCGATGGTTACCCGATTGGTTGACCAGAACAAAAAAATAGCGGTTTTAGCGGTGGATCCTACTTCTCCGTTTAACCTGGGTTCGTTGCTGGGAGACAGGATAAGGATGTCTTGTCATTTTAACAATCCTAATGTGTTTATCCGGTCGATAGCTACAAGAGGGGCAGTTGGCGGCCTGTCTGCAAAGATTATTGAGATGGTTGATGTATTGCGTTTGGGTGGCTTCGATTACATTATAGTTGAAACAGTTGGGGTCGGACAGTCTGAAATAGAAATAGCTGGCCTGGCAGATTTGACCATTGTAGTGCTTGTTCCTGAGGCGGGGGATGAGATCCAGCACATTAAATCGGGATTAATGGAAATTGGAAATGCGTTCGTTGTGAATAAGGCTGACCGTGACGGCGCGCAGGCGTTTGCAGCCAATCTTATAAAAATGCTCCATCAGCGCAGCGTATCTGTTCCGGTATTTAAAACTGTTGCCGATAAGCATGAGGGCATAAATGAATTGCTGGAATGGACCGCGCTCCAGAGAGCGGAGGATAACGAAAGAAAGCCGCACCTTTATGCAGAAAAAGCCTTCAGGCTGATCCAAAATTATAAAATGAAGCATGTGAATAAGGCCGATCTGTTGCGGCAGATAAAAGAGGAACTAAAGAAAGAAGATTTTAACCTTTACATTTTTGTGCAGAAATTTGAGACGGATTGATTACCTGATTAGCTTGTAGTTTTTATACTCAGCCAGTCTTATTCCGGTAAGCTGATAGATTTTTTCCAGCGCACGCCTCCGGAAGCTCAGTTTTTTAAATGCCGCTGTGGGGTCAAAGCTGAATTTCCAGTTGACTGCTTTGATCCGGTCCAGCATAACTGCAGGATGGGTTCCTGTGAAATGTATGAGCCGGTCAGCGTTTCCATAATCAAAGGAGGCGGTTTCAGGGATCACTTCGGTCGTAGCGTTCTCATCATAAAATAAGTTGAAATTTTGTTTCTTTCTGACCAGGCCATGCGGGGGTTTAACCCATCCGTAGTGATTGATATAAGCGTTAATGAGCTTAACTCTTATTTTTCTTCCATCGATTCTGAATCCCTGGGCATCTTTATAAGAATTAACACGTAGTGCTCTTTTTACGATGCGTATTTCCCTTCTGTACCATCTTCTTGATTCTGCGATATAATCGTATGATCCGTAGAAATGGTTGTAGTTAAATAAAAGTCCTTCTACCTGAGGGTCATTCAGGTTATCCTCCATCTCCTTCCTGATGAGGGGGAGATCTTTTTCATGAACGCATTCATCGCCTTGAATGTAAAATGCCCAGTCTGCATCTTTGGAAATATGTGCGAATGCCTTGTCTGTTTCTTTTGCAAATACTGTTCCGCCGACTCTCAGTTCTTCTTCCCAAACGGTATCGATGATCTTTATTTTAGGCGAATTTATATTTTCAATCAGCGTTCTGGTATTATCATCTGAATTACCTACAGCGACCACAAACTCATCGCATAGTGCCAAAATTGAAGTTATTGCTTCGACAATTGGATAATCGTTAATTACTGCGTTTCTGATGAAGGTGAAACCGGCTACTTTCATATGGTCACGTTGTTATTTATTTGGCTTGAGCACGGGTTTTGTTAACTGCATTTTTTTCCAGTGTTCGCCTCGTTGGTAAAGTAATTTGCTAAAAGGGTATTTAAAACGGAAGTGTCCATTGTAATCTACGCCGAGTTTTCGGTATATGATAGCGGGATCTTCTGCGATGCACTGATCAACGGCTTTTGTGTAGACACTTGGGCCGGTCATCCGATGAACATCGTGGGGATAAGCATTGGTTTGGATGTTTGAGATGGTAAGTTCAAGTGTTCTCTTCAGGAATGGATGGCCGGGTGCAAATATCAATGCCCACTGAACATACAGCCCAGGGTTTTTTTCAGCTGAGATGACGGCGATGTCCCCTGGCAAGATAAATTCGTTCAGCCTGCCGTTTATAGTGCTGTCAATGTCGAGATAAATACCTCCTTTTTTCAGCAAAACTGCATATCTGAAAAAATCTGCCTTCGCCGCGCCGATATTTAATTTTCGATACAGTTCAAGCATATTCTGGTCAAATTCTGACGATAAAAATTGCTCAATTCTATTATCGTCATAAAATTCATAAGAATATTCCTGATTTTTTTTTCTCATTTTTGAGATGTGCCATCTGGTTAAAAATGGCAAATCTGATGATTTAAATGTCTGATGTATGATCTTCGGTATAGACATAATTGATTCGTAAGCGCAATAAAAGTATTGTTTTTTGGCCTGTATAGCAAGAATTGACTGAAATGTCTTAAAAACAGGACTGCTGTAAATATGCAGTGCGAACACCCTGTAGTATTCGGCCTAATTTGGCATAAAATTGACTAATTTGTACCGGTTTAGAAGTTTGGAACGGAGTTTGCATAAGTGTTTTGAGAAATTAAAAATTTGTTTAATTTTGCTACACAAAAAAATTATACAATTAAAATTTGTTTAACCTTAAAAAAGAAAATTATGAATTATTCTACTTTAAAAAAGGGTCTGGCAGTTTCTTTTGTTGCTTTAATGGGAATGACTTCCATTGCTAGCGCACAGGATTCTACTATGACTTCTTCTTCTGCCAAGGTATTTGGTGGTAGAGGGCAGTACAGGACTTGGTCCCTGGGCGTAAATGGTGGTGTTTTATCTCCATTTGTTGCTATCGGCGGAACAAATGACTTTAAAAACTGGAAACCTGAATTGGGTTACGGTATTTCATTGAGAAAACAACTTGGACATGCCTTCGGTATCGAAGGTAATGTGTTCCGTGGAAAACTGTCTGGAGACAATGAAGATCTTAATGCTTCAGGAGTGGATCCGGTAACTGGAAATTCAAGCTTCGAAACTGAAATCGGTTATGCAGCTGACATCAGAGGTGTTGTTAACGTTGCAACTGTTGACTTTTTACGTCGCGAGAACTCTGTAAACTTCTTCGTAACTGCTGGTTACGGTGTTGTTGTTTACAGACCTGCCTTGAATGGTGCAGATCCTAAGGACTTACCTGAAACATTTGGTGATGATGGCGATAAAAAATACATCAAAGAAGCTTACATCCCTGTAGGTGCTGGTGTTAAATTTAAAGTTTCTGACCGCGTATCTTTTAACTTAGGTTATACTATGCACTTCGTAGATCAGGATAACTTAGACGGCGTTTATGGTAAAACTCCTACTAACGACAAATTCTCTTACGGATATGCTGGTTTAGAATTCTCTTTAGGTTCTAAATCAAAACCGAACCT
>DATFQH010000398.1:0-5190 GCA_035264385.1 Pedobacter sp. | reverse complement strand
ATCTGTGACCAGATGTTTTCCATCGGCTTCCAGGGTGATGGAATTTTGCTGTTTACCGGTCTTGATCAGGTAATACCCCACTAGCATATTTATAAATCCTGTTGCACCTATAATAGCAGCGCCTTCAAAGAGCTTAAGTATTGGTTTCGGATAAACAAGATCATATCCCGACTTGCAAATGATAATTACACCGGCAATTGTGATGAGCGTTCCTTCCAAAAAAGCGGAAAAATATTCTACCTTACCGTGGCCATAAGGATGATTTGTATCTTTCGGAACCGTTGCAAGATAAATACTGTAAAACGCAAAGCCACTGGCAAGTACATTTACAATACTCTCTGCTGCATCAGTCAGTATCGCATTGGAATGCGTAATGAGGTAAGCAACAAATTTTGCAAGCATAAGTACTATGCTGATGCATAAAGCTATAAGGATCGCTTTTTTTCTAGGTTGCAAATTCTCGGATTTATACCCCAAAAATACTGTTTCGGGATGGAATTCTGTTAAAAAGTATTTTTTTTAGTCTATAATCACATGAGGTTCATATATTTGCATCCGCACAAAATTTTATTTGCTTCGCAATATTTATTATGACATTTTTATCCAAAAGAATCAACAACCTATCTGAATCACAGACCATTAAAATGGCTAAATTAGGTAGAGAACTGTCCGCAAAAGGGATAGACGTTATTAACCTCAGTTTTGGTGAACCAGACTTTTACACACCGGACTTTGTTAAGGAAGCTGCCAAGACTGCTGTAGATGAGAATTATTCGTACTACACCCCGGTTTCGGGATACCCTGATCTTCGTAAGGCGGTTGCAGAGAAGTTGTTGAGAGAAAACGGATTGGATTATAACTTTGATCAGATTGTAGTATCGACAGGTGCTAAGCAATCACTGGCAAATGCTGTCTTATGTTTGGTAAATCCCGGCGATGAGGTAATCGTACCTACACCTTACTGGGTATCGTATTCTGAAATGATCAAACTGGCAGAAGGTGAAACTGTATTCATCAACGCTACAGTTCAAAATAACTTTAAGATCACCGGAGCAGAACTGGAAGCAGCAATTACACCGAAGACGAAATTGTTTATGTTTTCTTCGCCATGCAACCCGACGGGATCTGTATATAGCAAAGAAGAACTTGCAGATTTGGTTGCTGTTTTTGAAAAATATCCAAACATTTATATCATCTCTGATGAAATTTATGAGCACATTAACTTTGTAGGTAAGCATGCATCAATCGCAGAATTTGATTCAGTAAAAGACAGGGTAATCCTGATCAATGGATTTTCTAAATCTTATGCAATGACGGGCTGGCGAGTAGGTTATATGGCTTCTAACAAAGAGATTGCCAATGCCTGCGATAAACTGCAGGGTCAAATCACATCAGGCACCTCTTCAATTGCGCAACGCGCTGCTCTGGAAGCTTATCAAGGTGGTCTCGCAACAGTTAACCTGATGGTTGCCGAGTTTAAAAAACGCAGAGATATCGTTTTTGAATTGCTGAATGCAATACCAGGTGTAAATGTGAACCTTCCGGACGGAGCATTCTATTTCTTCCCTGAAATCAAATCATACTTTGGCAAAACCGACGGTACAACTAAGATTGGCACTGCTGAAGACCTGTCATTATACCTGCTGAACGAAGCTCATGTATCAACTGTTACGGGCGAGGCTTTTGGCAACGAAGATTGTATCAGAATCTCTTATGCAGCTTCGGAAGATCAATTGAGAAAAGCAGTATCAAGAATCGCTGCTGCACTTGCTAAACTGAATTAAAAACTTAGTTATAAAAAAGCCCTGTCTCTTATTTGAGGCAGGGCTTTTTTTATATGCCACCTTTTGAAATAAAACTTTCAAGAAAGATTTGTCCCCTTCAGGACAAAGATTTTAAGCCCGAACACAGGTACTGATTTTTAACAAAAATAGTTTTTTAAACCCAAGCAAGACATATTAGGAGCGGATTGCTTCAACAGGATCCAGCCTAGATGCCGAATAAGCCGGCCAAAAACCAGATATCACTCCTATTCCTAAAGAAACCCCGATACCCAAAGCGATATTTTTAAAATAAAGGATCATTTCAAAACCCATTGCGGCCGAGATCAAGGTAATAATATAAACCAGCAGTAAGCCAAACAATCCGCCAAGCAAACATAAAGCGATAGCTTCGAAAAGAAACTGCAGCATAATGAAGTAATTCTTGGCTCCCAGCGACTTTTGAATACCAATAATATTGGTGCGCTCTTTTACCGACACGAACATGATGTTCGCAATACCGAAACCGCCTACGAGGATTGAGAACCCGCCAATAAACCAGCCAGCCCAATCCACAACATCAAACATCTTATCCAGATCATCAGAGGCGATGGTACTTTTATTTAAAGCAAAATCATCCTCAGCCCCAGGTCTTATTTTTCTAATAGCCCTAAGGGCACCCCTCAACTCACTTTCAACCTCTTCAAGAGAGACATAATCATAGCCTCTCACCGTGATCTGCGGATCATACCTTCCGCTTTCAACGTCGATAATATTACGGGCAAAATTAATAGGCATCACTATGTTTTTATCTTGAGACATCCCCAGCATATCCTCTCCTTCTTTTTTAAAAACCCCCACAACACTCAGCTTTCTACCCATCACTACAATAGACTTACCGATGGCAGGCTGACCATTGAAAAGTCCTTCTGCCACTGAAGCTCCTATAAGCACCACAGCCGCACCAGTTTTTCCTTCATTATCAGTAAAATATCTGCCTTCCTGAAAATCAAGTGTCCAGGTTTTATTAAAATCCTGAGAAGATGCCCTGATACCAACGCCCTCAACAGAATTGACCCTGTATTTTACTGTACGTTCGTTTGCATAAATCTCATATGCAACACCCTGGGCATATTCCAGTCTGTCCTTTAATAATTCATAATCTCTGAGGGAGGTTTCCGGTCTGTTAACATACTTCCACCATGGATAATCACCAAAACCACCCCATGGCCATTTCTGTACAAAAATGGTTTTAGAACCAAGTTTATCAATACTTGCCTGGAGCTTAGCCCTGAAACTATCAGCAGCCGAAAACACAAATATGATAGCGAAGATGCCTATGGTGATCCCCAATAAGGAAAGTATGGTACGAAGTTTATTTTGGCGCAGTGCATCAAATGCAAAACGAAAACTTTCTCCTATAAGCTTGAAAATAATCATAATTGAGGTTTAGACCAAAAGTAGCCAAAAAGGTTACAGTGAAGGGTTATATAATGTAAAAAATACAAAAAGCAGCCACAGTTGAGCTAACAATTCAAAAGAAAACATTATCTAGTGATAATTAAAGATTATATTCGTAAATTTGCGCCCTTAAATATTACATCGAAAAATATGAAGTTATCTCAGTTTAAGTTTAATTTACCTGATTCACTGGTTGCCAGTAATCCTTCAGAACAAAGGGATGAAGCCCGCTTGATGGTGTTACATAAAGATACCGGCAAAATTGAGCACAAGATATTTAAGGATATCCTGGGTTATTTTGATGATAAGGATGTAATGATCTTGAACAATACTAAGGTTTTCCCTGCACGCTTATACGGCAACAAAGAAAAGACCGGTGCTACTATCGAGGTATTCCTATTGCGTGAGTTGAACAAGGAATTGCGCTTATGGGACGTACTTGTAGATCCTGCCCGTAAGATTCGTGTAGGCAACAAATTGTATTTTGGAGATGACGACCTGCTGGTTGCCGAAGTTGTAGACAATACAACCTCAAGAGGAAGAACCATTCGTTTCTTATTTGACGGAACTGATGAGGAATTTAGGAAGAACATCGAAATACTAGGTGAAACACCATTACCTAAATACATTAAACGCAAGGCAACTGCACAGGATAAAGAGCGTTATCAGACTATTTTCGCTAAGCATGAAGGAGCTGTTGCAGCACCAACTGCGGGTTTACACTTTAGCAGAGAGCTGATGAAACGACTTGAACTAAAAGGTGTTGACTTTGCAGAAGTAACGCTGCATGTTGGTTTGGGTACATTTAGATCTGTAGAGGTAGAAGATCTTACCAAGCACAAAATGGATTCAGAACAATTCATCATTGAACAAAAAGATGCTGATATTGTAAACAATGCAATTGAGCGGAAATCAAAAATCTGTGCTGTAGGGACTACATCAATGCGCGCTATTGAATCCGCTGTGTCTTCCAACAGGACACTTAAGGCAGCCAACGACTGGACAAGTAAATTTATTTTTCCTCCATATGATTTCAGTATCGCGAATTCAATGATCACCAATTTCCATACACCAGAATCTACACTGCTGATGATGGTAAGTGCGTTCGGAGGTTATGATTATATGATGAATGCATACGAAGTCGCAGTTAAAGAAAAATATAGATTTTACAGCTATGGCGATGCCATGCTGATCATCTAAGAAACATCCTGATATTTTATAATAGGAGATTTAGGCCATGTCGGTTTAAATCTCCTATTTTTGTTTACAAACTATCTACACACAATGAGGCATTATGCAATTTTGGTGGCGGGAGGCTCTGGCAGCAGAATGCAGAGCACGGTAGCCAAACAGTTCCTTTTACTGGCCGGTAAACCTGTTCTTATGCATACTATCGAAGCCTTTCATAAAAGTATACTGAATCCTGAAATATTGGTGGTACTGGATAAGCGCCAGCATGATTACTGGACGGAATTGTGTCACATCCATCATTTCAAGGTAAGTCATAAAATTATCGAAGGTGGCGATCAAAGGTTTCATTCTGTAAAAAATGGACTGAGTGCTATACCCGAAGATGGGCTGGTCGCTATACACGATGCTGTAAGGCCGCTAATTTCTCCCGAACTGATAACCAGATCGTATCAGGAGGCCCTTAGAAACGGGAACTGCGTAGTAGCAATAAGACCTACAGATTCTATTAGAAGACTAACGGGCGAATATCAAAGTGTAGCTTTAAACAGAAATGATTTTGCATTGGTTCAAACACCACAAACCTTTCAGATCAACCAGCTGAAACAATGCTATGAAGTACCCTACACAAAAGCATTCACAGATGACGCTTCTGTAGCAGAGTTTTCCGGCATCAAAATAAATATTATAGAAGGGCAAAGGGAAAACCTGAAGATTACTTACCCGGAAGATCTTGAAATAGCAGCTATTCTGCTAAAAAAGAGGGGTATCTAACTAAAGT
>DATFQH010000397.1:0-5884 GCA_035264385.1 Pedobacter sp. | reverse complement strand
ATGGAGAGAATCCAAATAAACATTATACGTTCATCGTACACAATTTCTATGCAGGTGGCGGAGGTTTGGAGCATTTAAACTCTACTGTTCTTGGCGCTACGAGAACAAGTTATACAGATGAAAAAAAATATAAAGGCTTCTTAGAACTGGTCGCTCACGAGTATTATCACCTTTGGAATGTAAAACGTTTGCGCCCTGTGGCATTAGGCCCTTTCGATTATGAGCAGGAAAATTACACCACCAATTTATGGGTTGCAGAAGGTTTTACTGCTTATTATGAAAACAAGATTATGCTGCGTGCCGGCTTTTATACAGCACAGGAAACCGTTCAGAAACTGGCAGATGCTATTTCTGTAGTGATAAATACACCGGGATCAAGAATCCAGTCAGCATCAGAGTCCAGTTATGATGCATGGATAAAGTACTACAGGCCGAATGAAAATTCAAGCAATGCTACTATTTCCTACTACAATAAAGGAGAGATCATAGGATTACTAATGGATCTTGAGATTGCCAACGCTACTAAAGGGGCTAAGAACCTCGACGACGTCATGCGCGCCATGTACGACGAATACTATAAGAAAAAAGCGAGGGGTTATACCGACGCAGAATTTAAAGCGATGGCAGAAAAGATAAGTGGCATAAGTTTCAGCGATTTCTGGGATAAATATATAAATGGTACCGGACTGGTTGAATATGAGAAATACTTTGGCTATGCTGGTATTGTGGTTAAAGACCTGTTTAAAGGGAATGACACTCCATATCTGGGTGCTGCTTCCAAAAAAGTAGAAGGTAGTGTGATCATCTCAGTAGTCACCAGGGGATCGGCTGCCTGGACCGCAGGGCTCAATGTCAACGACGAGGTGATCAGTATAGATGGCATACCTGTAGAGGCGTCGATTGACAGAATGCCTGTTATTACCAGCAAGAAAGTTGGTGATGAGGCCTTGTTCCTGCTGAAAAGGGACGGGATGATCAAAAGCATTTCAGTAAAACTAAAGGCCAACCCCAATGTAAAACTTGAAGCAACAGTAGATACTGAAGCTCCGGCCACTAAGGCTGGGATCCTTAAAGGCTGGTTGGGCAATAAAAGTTAAAAAAAAGCAGAAGCCCGAAGATGATCCGGGCTTTTGCTTTAAATAGAAGTAAAATCTGGCTTTTAAAATGCGTAGCGCAATGAAATACCAAAACGAGCGGCAGTAAATTCAGTGCCGTGATTCAAAGTAAACGCAGGGCGCCAGTCAAACGCGAAATCTATAGGGGCACTTGGTATTTTGTAATCAAGGCCCGCTACTGGTCTTAACTGCACGAAAGTAACCTCTTTGGCAAACAGGAAATTAGGCCCGATACCTACATACCAGTCCAGGCCTTTAGCCCCGGTGATCCTGTCATTATACTGGAATTCAGCACCAAGACCAACCACGTTTCCATCATAGAAAACCAGGTTACCATCTATTGCTCCATTGCTTGAAAAAAAGTGCTTGGCATTAAATCCTACACCGGTTGAACCGTCTCCTGCCTCAATGCGCATCCCAAGGGCAGTTTTGTAATTTTGTGCCTTTGCGGTATTTGATGAGCATAAGAATAAACCGGCGCAGCCAATAAGAGTAAAGATTAATTTTTTCATAATTGAATGTATTTAGAGTTTTTTGATGAACTAGACAAACAACTATTGTGCCACCCATCGATATTTTTTCTTTCTGAGATGATCTTCGGTGCTGATTTAGTCGGGATTGAGCTAAGATTTATTCGTGGTTTGCTCACAAACGGGTACTCCTTTGCGAACAAACCCCGATTCATTCCCGAACAAATCTCAAACAAAGACCAAACTGTTATGCTTTATGCATGATTATCGAAGTAATCCGTAGAACTTTTTTCTTATATTGCTATCTGTACATAACAACCAAATTTCTTAATTAAAGCTGTGCGAAATGACCGAGACGATAACCAGGGTATTTGATCTGCTCAAATACAATTTAGAGAAATTTCCCAAAGACGAATTCATCAGCGGTAAGATAAACGGTGAATGGCATAGCTATAGCACGCAAAAATTTTGTCAGACAGTTGATGGTTTGAGCCTGGGTCTTATTCAGATTGGTATCGGCCGGGGATCAAGAGTAGGTGTGATGTCTGCGAACAGACCAGAATGGAATATTACAGATTTTGCAATTATGCAGTTGGGGGCTTATCAGGTGCCGCTTTATCCAACACTTGCAGAACACGACATTAAGTTCATTATAGAAAATGCTGAACTCTCGGTTATTTTTGTTGCAGATGAAGTTTTGTATAAAAAGATCAGGCCGGTATGTGAAGAGGTGAACCCCCGGATGCGCATTTATACCTTTAACAAAGTAAAGGGAGCCGCGCATTGGGAAGAATTGCTTGAACAGAGCAAATCAGGATCAACAGATCTGGAAAGTTACAGATCGCTGGTTTCTGCAGATGACATATTAACCCTGATCTATACTTCAGGCACTACAGGTACTCCGAAAGGTGTAATGCTTACACACAATAACCTGGTAAAGAACTTTCAGAGCTCTGCGGTACTCTTGCCGGAAGGCATTCGTAAAGGGTTGAGCTTTTTGCCTTTGTCCCATATTTTTGAACGTATGGTCGTATACCTGTACATGTATTGCGATACGTCTGTATATTATGCAGAAAGTATGGATACCATAGTGGCAGATATACAACATGTAAAACCGAATGTTTTTTCTACCGTACCAAGGCTGCTTGAAAAGGTATATGAGAAAATAATGGAGAAGGGTAAGGCGCTTACCGGGATCAAAAGAGGGCTTTTCTTCTGGTCTGTAGGGCTGGCAGAAAAGTTTGAATTCGATAATGGATGGTTTTATAAGCTTAAGCTTGGAATTGCCCGTAAACTGATATTTAAAAAATGGCAGGAAGCATTGGGTGGAAATATAGTTGTGATTATTTCTGGCGGGGCCGCACTGAATCCGCGTTTGGCCAGGATTTTCTGGGCGGCAGGAATGCCGGTTTTTGAAGGGTACGGGCTTACAGAAACCTCACCAGTGATCACTGTGAATCATTTTGGAAGCACCATGTTCGGTACCGTAGGTGCGGTGATAGACGGCGTAGAGATCAAAATTGCAGCTGATGGAGAAGTATTGGCCCGTGGCCATGACATCATGAAAGGATATTACAAAAGAGATGATCTGACCGCTGAAACAATAGATAGTGACGGCTGGTTTCATACCGGTGATATCGGGGAGATCCTCAACGGTCGTTTCCTTAAGATCACCGACAGGAAAAAGGAAATATTTAAGACCGCGGGAGGCAAATACGTGGCGCCGCAAATGCTGGAAAATAAGTTCAAAGAGACTCCCCTGATAGATCAGGTTATGGTTCTCGGTGAGAACAGGAAATTTCCTGCGGCCCTTTTCGTTCCTAATTTTGCTGCGCTTAAATCATGGGCATTAAAAAAAGGAATCGATTATACCAGTGATAAAGAAATGCTCACCAATGAGCTGGTATTGCTAAAGTTCGACCAGCTCGTGAAAAATGCCTGTAAGGACTTTGGTAAATGGGAACAGGTAAAGCGCTTCGCTTTGCTCGAAAAGCCCTGGAGCATAGATGGAGGGGAACTTACGCCAAAACTTAGCCTCAAAAGAAAGGTTATCTTAGAGAAGCAGAAGGAGCTTATTGAAAAGATCTATGCAGAAGCTGAGGGCTATAAAACTCAGGATCACGAGCACTAATTTAATCTGTGTTGATTTGGGTTAGCATTTCTTTTAAAAGAGCCGTTCAGATGATTTTGAATGGCTCTTTTATGCAATAAATATTTGCAGATTCTGTTTGCAATCTAATTATTAATTCGATAGCTTTGTTATGCAAGCATAGTATTTGATGAAACAACAGGAAACGGTAGATTATTTTTTAAAGGTAGTTTGGCAGAATGTAGCCAACACGTATAACCAGATCGCTTCTGGTTTTGGAATTACACAAGCCATTGGATATGTGCTGATCAATATTGACAAGGAAGGCACAGCTGTAACACAGCTCGCGGGCTTGCTTGGTGTAAAGGCTACAAGCTTGTCCAGGATGCTAAACAACATGGAAGAGCTGGGGTTAATATACAGAGAGGCATCTTCGGGTGATAAACGCTCTGTAAAGGTTTATCTGACTGAGTTTGGTGTCGAGAAAAGACACCTGGCAAAGAATGTGGTGATTTCCTTTAATGAATATCTAAATGCCAACCTGACTATATCTGAAAAGAACAACCTGATCAATACACTTCAAAAGTTAAATAAACTCACTTTAGCTTATTCAATCCCTACTCAAGATGAGGAACAAAAAGATAAATAAAGTAGCCGTATTGGGGTCTGGTATTATGGGCTCCCGTATTGCCTGTCATTTTGCCAATATCGGTGTGGAAGTGCTGTTGCTGGACATTGTACCCAAAGAAGGCGCAAGAAACAGTGTGGTGGACACGGCTCTGCAAACTGCTGTTAAAACGAATCCGTCACCGATTTATTCCAAAAAAGTACTTTCTAAGATCAGCACCGGAAATTTTGAAGATGACATGGCTAAGATAGCCGTTTGTGACTGGGTGATAGAGGTCGTGGTAGAAAGTCTGGACATTAAGAAAAAGGTATTTGAACAGGTTGAGCAGCATCGCAAGCCCGGTACACTGATCACTTCAAATACATCTGGTATTCCTATTCATTTGATGGCTGATGGAAGAAGCGATGATTTTAAGGCTAATTTTTGCGGTACGCACTTTTTTAATCCGCCACGTTATCTGCGCTTGCTGGAAATCATACCTACCAAATATACTGATCCCGAACTGGTAGATTTCCTGATGCATTATGGAGATAAGTTTCTGGGCAAAACTACTGTGCTTTGCAAAGATACACCAGCCTTTATTGCCAACAGGGTAGGTGTTTATTCCATTATGGCGTTATTGCACCTGGTAGAAAAAATGGATCTGACTGTTGAAGAGGTCGATAAGTTTACGGGGCCGGCATTGGGCCGGCCAAAATCAGCTACGTTCCGTACTACCGATGTAGTGGGATTAGATACCATGATTAAGGTAACCAAGGGTCTGTACGAAAACGTTCCTGATGATAAAGCTAATGAGCTTTTCAAACTGCCGGCCTATGTAGAAAAAATGAATGCCAATAAATGGCTGGGCGATAAGACCGGACAGGGATTTTATAAAAAGACTAAAACTGCAGAAGGCAAAACCGAAATACTTGCGCTGGATTTGAAGACGCTGGAATATAAACCTCAGGTAAAAGTGAAATCCGCAACGCTGGATTTGACCAAACCAATTGAAAATGTAAGGGATAGGATGAAGGTCTTTGCTGCGGGTAAGGATAAGGCTGCTGAATTGTTCAGAGCCTCTTTCTTTGGGCTGTTTGAATACGTATCTGATCGTATCCCCGAAATATCTGATGAGTTGTATCGCATTGATGATGCCATGCGAGCCGGCTTTGGCTGGGATCTCGGTCCATTTGAGGTTTGGGATGCTGTCGGAATAGCCGATTCTCTTGAGGGCATGAAGAAATATGATCATGAGGCAGCAGCCTGGGTACATGAAATGCTGGCTGCGGGACATGTTTCATTTTATAAGCTGGAAGATGGCCTGAAAAAGTATTATGACATCCCTTCTAAAACTTATAAGGAGATCCCCGGAACCAGAGATTTCATTGTTCTCGACAATCTGAGGTCCAGCAAGTTGATCTGGAAAAACTCTGGTGCTTCCATCATCGACCTCGGTGACGGAATTTTGAATGTCGAGTTCCATTCCAAAATGAATACCATTGGTGGAGATACCCTGCAGGCGATCAATAAGGCAATTGATATGGCAGAGAAAGACTATAGAGGGGTGGTGATCGGTAATGACGGAGCTAATTTCTCTGCA
>DATFQH010000396.1:0-2790 GCA_035264385.1 Pedobacter sp. | reverse complement strand
CGGCTGTTAACATTCACTTCCCGGTTTGTTACAAGATCTTCCACCACTTTACGAAACAGCAGGTTGATTCGGGGTTGAACCCTGAAACCCAGCCTGAATTCAACACGGATTATGTCATTGGGAATGATGTGAGCAACTTCGTATTCTGAAGTATAAGGATCATCAAGGGTATCCACATGCACAAACCAATAGATATCTGACCTCTTGGGTTTTTTATTAAGAATGGAGTAGATGATCTTGTGTTCTATTTCTTTTGGATTATCGGCACTGGTTAAATACACAAGGTGAGTAGCATATTTTGGTACCGAACGGTCGTTGCTTAGCTCCTGTATCTTGGGAATATAATGTTCCAACCGTACAAACTCCACATACCGGTTCTTGATCTTTCTTGCCCGGAACCAATTGTACATAACAAGGAACAATAAACCTCCCATTAATACAGCTACGTACCCGCCATGCGGAAATTTTTCCATGTTGGCAAACAGAAAACTAAATTCTATGGTTAAGTATATGACAAGATACAGGATGACAAAAGATGGTTTTATCCTGTGTAAAACCAGATAATTAGCAAACAGGATGGATGTAGCAATCATGCAAAGTGTAATGGCAAGCCCGTATGCCGCTTCCATATTAGATGCTTTCTTAAAATGAAGTACAATACCAATACACCCCGCAAAAAGTAAAAAATTAATGGCTGGTATATAAAGCTGTCCCCTTGCTTCTGTAGGGTAATTGATGCGCAGCTTAGGCCAGAGATTTAATCGCATGGCTTCACTGATTAACGTAAACGAACCTGAGATCAGCGCCTGGCTTGCAATAATAGCTGCTGCTGTAGCTATTGCTATTCCGAAATAAAGAAACCAGTGGGGCATCACTCCGTAGAAAGGATTAAACCCGGCACCGATCATGTCTGAAGTTATTGTCTGTCCGTTGTAGTTATGTAACAGCCATGCCCCCTGGCCGAGATAGTTTAGTATAAGGCAGAACTTCACAAAAATCCACGAATACCTGATGTTCCATTTTCCACAATGTCCCAGATCCGAATACAAAGCCTCTGCACCAGTCGTGCAAAGAAAAACTCCGCCCAGTATGTAAAACCCATTCGGAAACTTAATCAACAGCTCTATTCCATAATAAGGATTAAATGCTTTGAATATATGCAGGTCATCGGGCAGGTGTATCATGCCCAGGAGGGCCAGCATAATAAACCAACAGGTCATAACCGGTCCAAAAAAGCGTCCAATGAAAGCAGTTCCAAACTGCTGAATAAAAAAAAGCACAGTGAGGATACCGATTACAATGAGTACAATTGTTGACTGGCTTATATTGGAAATGGCTGGTACCTGTTTCAAACCTTCTATGGCAGAAGTAACAGAAATAGGTGGTGTGATCATACCATCTGCCAGCAATGCAGCACCGCCGATCATAGCCGGTACTACCAGCCATTTTTTGCGTCTCCTTACAAGAGCAAATAAGGAAAAGATTCCACCTTCTCCTCTATTGTCTGCATTGAGGGTAAGAATGACGTACTTCACAGTTGTTTGCAGCGTCAGCGTCCAGATAATTAACGACAAGGATCCAATTACCAGTTGATCTGTAATTGTTTTATTATTCGTTATGGCATTTAATACGTAAAGTGGTGAAGTACCGATATCTCCGTAAATGATTCCAAGGGCAATGAGTAAACCGGCAATGGTAACCCTGTTATGTGAAGTTGACATTGACTAATGAAATACTTAAATCCCAAAAGTAGATCAGTACCTTAAGCTATTTAAAAAGTCAGCCGTTTTTGGAACAAATCTTTATAAAATCTTTATGCGATTTTTTACCTTTTGCCTTTTAGTTATCAGCAGCTTTCTACATTTGTTCTGCAATAACAGTAATGACCACTTTTTTTATAAACAGGATAAGTCAACCCAGGCAATACATCATAAGTATAGTACTGGTTCTTATAATTTCACTGGTTTGTTATGCATTTACTTCTTACATAGGCTATAGGGTAGCAGCACTTGTTTTATTATTGACTGTTTCTGTGATTGCAATTTCGTTTGATATCCTTCCTGTTCTGGTAACGGCTGCTCTAAGTGCCTGTATCTGGGATTTTTTCTTTATTCCTCCGCGATTTAATTTTCATGTAGATACTACAGAAGATGCCATCTTGCTCATCATGTATTTCCTTATAGCTATGATTAACGCAGTACTTACCCATAAAATCAGGCAGGTTGAAAAAGCTTCGAGGAAAAAAGAAGAAAAGGCAAATGCTATTAAACTTTATAACACCTTATTGAACTCTCTCTCACATGAATTAAGAACACCCATTGCAACGATCATTGGCGCTACAGATAATCTTCAAACCAACAATAAAAACCTGACACCGGATAACCGTAACCAACTGGTTAAAGAAATTTCGAAGGCATCATTCAGGCTGAATCAACAGGTCGAAAACCTGCTAAATATGTCAAGATTGGAATCAGGTTTTGTGAAGCCAAAGAAAGATTGGTGTGATATAACAGAAGTGATATACGGGACTGTTGAAAAAGTTGAAGAAAATAAGGCGTCACATAAGATCACCATCAACATCAACCATAATATTCCACTTTTTAAGCTGGATAAGGTGATGTTGGAACAGATCATTTATAACCTACTTATTAACGCCTGTCTTTATACAGCCGCGGGCAGCAAGATCAATATCTCTGCCATGTGTTATGCCGATGTTTTGCAGATTGTTATTGAAGATAATGGCAAAGGTTTCCCTGAGGAAGAATTAAACCATGTGTTCGATAAATTTTA
>DATFQH010000395.1:0-11911 GCA_035264385.1 Pedobacter sp. | reverse complement strand
TCCTGAATGATGGTGTCTTTTTTGCACGACACCAGGCCCAGCGTGGTGGTACAGAGTAGGAGTAAGAGTAATTTTTTCATGATTTGTGTGTTTTGAATTTGGTAAAGCAAATCTGCTGCCAGTAAATGCGACACCGCTCGTTTCAAGGCACTGTAATCAAAAAGTTATGGGAGCATCATATTATTTTTCGACAAAATTATAATTGTATAACGTGTAGCTAAACCAAATATTCGAATAAAGTCTGATCATTGTTCAGTTCAATGATTTCAAACTTGAATTCTCTCATCCTTTCTACAAGGGCATCGTAATCGGACTTGTTTGCCAGTTCTATGCCCACCAGTGCCGGGCCGTTCTCCTTATTGGTCTTCTTGATAAATTCGAATCTGGTGATATCGTCATGAGGGCCGAGCACGTTATTTACAAATAATTTTAGTGCACCTGGTCTTTGGGGAAAACGAACGATAAAATAATGTTTAAGGCCTTCGTAGAGCAGAGATTTTTCCTTGATCTCTTGCATGCGCTCGATGTCATTGTTGCCGCCGCTAATTACACACACTACCTTTTTGCCTTTTATTTGGTCGCGATAGGTGTCGAGTACGGTTACCGCTAATGCGCCCGCCGGTTCTACAACAATAGCATCTTCATTGTAAAGTCTCAGTATGGTTGTACAGATTTTGCCTTCGGGAACCAGCAGTACGTCGTCGAGTATTTTTCTGCAAAGGGTATAGGTCAGTTCTCCGACACGCTTTACAGAGGCACCATCAACGAAGCGATTGATTTCGGCAAGTGTTACCGGGGCACCCTGTTCAAATGCCCTGAGCATTGAAGGAGCACCTTCAGGTTCAACGCCTACCAGCACGATATCTTTATTCTCCCCTTTTAAATAGCTCCCCGCGCCTGCTGCAAGTCCACCGCCGCCGATTGGCATGATGACCACTTGAACATCGGGGAGGTCTTTCAGGATTTCTACACCAACTGTTCCCTGTCCTTCAATGATACTGTAGTTGTCGAAAGGTGGTATAAAGGTCATGTTGTTTGCCTCGGTGTAGGCGAGTGCTTCTGCCAGGCAATCGTCGAACGTATCGCCTACCAAGATAAGTTCTACGCTACCGTTTCCAAACATTTCTGTTTGTTTTACTTTTTGCTTCGGCGTAATCTCGGGCATAAATATTACACCTTTGGTGCCTAGTTTATCGCAGGAAAATGCAACACCCTGTGCATGGTTGCCGGCACTGGCACAGACAATGCCTCTGCTAAGCTCTTCCGGAGTCAGCTGGCTGATCATGTTGTAGGCACCGCGCAGTTTATAAGAGCGCACTACCTGCATGTCTTCACGCTTCAGGTAGATCTCACAGTCGTATTTTTCAGATAACCTGGGGTTGAAAATCAGCGGTGTATGTCTGACAACACCGGCGAGCCTTTCTGAGGCAGCCCTGGAATCTAATCTGGCATTGATCTCTGTCATTTGTTGAGTGTAGGAGGGTAGTTCGATAAGTAGGATAACGGGTTAGAAAAGGTATTGCGGAATACAGAACGTCCTACAAAATATGGAGGGTGTTATGTATTCCGCAATTACAGGTATGGGCTTTTAAATATTAGCCGCAAGCCAGTCGCCTACTTCACTGGTTTTATATGCTTTATTTTTTCCGGCAAGATCTTCAGTAACAATACCTTCTGCAAGGGATTTGTTGACAACCGATCTGATCAGTTCCGCTTCTTCTTTTAATCCGAAGGCATCTTCAAACATCATGGCAGCAGATAGTACAGTTGCCAGTGGATTGGCGATGTCTTTTCCTGCAGCCTGAGGATAAGAACCGTGAATCGGCTCGAATAATGAAGTATGCACACCGATTGATGAAGAAGGCATCAGACCCATTGAACCTGAAATTACAGAAGCTTCATCGGTTAAGATATCGCCGAATAAATTCTCGGTGATCAGTACATCATATGAATTTGGCCATTGCACAAGGCGCATAGCTACTGCATCAACAAACTCGTAGCTTACAGTTACTTCAGGAAAGTCTTTTTCCATGTCCTGTACGGTTTCTCTCCACAAGCGTGATGTTTCCAGTACGTTTGCCTTATCTACGCAGCATAATTTTTTGCCGCGTGTCATTGCCATCTCAAAACCTAATTTGGCCAGTCGCTGAACTTCAACCCTGGTGTAAGTACAGGTATCAAAAGCAGTGTCGCCATTGTCCTTTCTGCCTCTTTCACCAAAATAGATGCCACCGGTCAGCTCACGAAGAATGATCAGGTCGGTGCCTTCAATACGCTCTCTTTTCAATGGAGAATTGTCTATCAGTGAAGGGAAGGTAAACGTAGGACGGACATTGGCAAATAGGCCCAGTTTCTTACGCATTTTTAGTAAGCCTTGTTCAGGACGAACTGTAGCCTTGGGATCGTTGTCGAAGCGGGGATGTCCGATCGCGCCAAAAAGAACAGCATCAGCTGCCATACAGATTTCGTGTGTTGAATCCGGATACGGTTCTCCAACAGCATCAATGGCAGCAGCACCTGTCAGGGCAGGAGTCCATACAATTTCATGATTGAATTTTTTTGCGATTGCATCGGATACTTTAACTGCCTGGTCGATTACCTCAGGCCCGATTCCGTCTCCTGCCAGAAGGGCGATATTAAATTTCATATTTTTTTTAATTGTTTATAACTCGGTTTAACTTTATAAAGTATTGATTTTTGTTTCTTAAATAATATTCAGCATCTTCTGAGTCGCCTTGATGGCACAAACCGTCTGATCTGAATCCAGCCCCCTGGTGATAAATATTTTCTGGTCGGTTTCCCAGGTAATGATCGTTTCGCACAATGCATCAGAGCTGCTTCCGGGTGCTATTCTTACTGCATAGTCGATCAGCTTCGGTAAACTTCTTCCTTTCTTGGCATATACGTTGTTCAGCGCATTCATAAATGCGTTAAACTGACCGTCTCCCTGTGCGTTCTCTTCAAATTTCTCACCGTCGATCAGTACAGCGATTGTTGCCGATGGACGCAGGCCCATAGCATTGGTCAGGACATAAGACTCTACGATTACCTTTTCTTCATAAAGGCTGCTGTCCAGCACATCAGAAATGATGTAGGGCAGATCTTCCTTGGTCACGGTTTCTTTTTTGTCTCCAAGTTCAATCACACGCTGGGTTACCTTTTTCAGGTCTGCATCGTTTAGCTTTAAGCCAAGCTCCTGCAGGTTTTTTTCAATATTTGCCTTGCCGGATGTTTTACCCAGGGCATATTGACGTTTTCTTCCGAAGCGTTCCGGAAGCAGGTCATTAAAATATAAATTGTTCTTGTTGTCGCCGTCGGCATGAATACCGGCGGTTTGTGTGAAAACGCTGTCGCCAACAATAGGTTTGTTCGAAGGAATCCGGACACCTGAAAAGGTCTCCACCAGCTTACTTACTTTATAAATGGAAGACTCTTTTATTTGTATTTCCACATCGTGAGCAAAATCCTTGATCACTGCAACCGCACTTGCCATAGCGGCATTTCCGGCTCTTTCACCCATACCGTTTACGGTAAGGTGCAGACCACTGATGCCTGCGTTTACGGCTTCTAATACATTTGCGGTACCCAGGTCGTAATCGTTGTGTGCATGAAAGTCGAAATGCAGCTCAGGATATTTCAGTTTTATTGCACTGATGAACCTGAAGGTCTCGCCGGGGGTTAAAATTCCCAGGGTATCGGGCAGTAAGATTCTTTTGACTGGCTGTGCAGATAAAAAGTCGAGCATCTGGTATACATACTCCGGAGAGTTACGCATACCGTTGCTCCAGTCTTCAAGATATACGTTGGTAGCTATTCCTTTGCTGCCAGCCAGTTTAATTACATGGCTGATTTCTGCAAAATGCTGTTCAGGAGTTTTTTTAAGCTGGTGGGTCAGATGGTTCAATGATCCCTTGGTCAGCAGGTTTTGAACCTTTGCCCCGGCATTTATCATCCAGTCTATCGAAACGCCGTTGTCTACAAAAGTCAATACTTCTATTCTATCGGCATAACCATTCGTTTCCGCCCATTTCAATATAGACTTGACAGCCTGGAATTCACCATCCGATACACGCGCAGAGGCAATTTCGGCCCTGTCAACATGGAGTTCTTCCAGGAGCAACTGGGTTATTGTTAATTTTTCTGAAATGGAAAACGACACACCCGATGTTTGTTCCCCATCGCGGAGTGTAGTGTCCATTATCTCTATTTTCCTTCTTTCCATGTACAGGATGTTCCTTTGTCTGCGCAAAGCGCAGTAAATATTCAGGAAGCTGTATCACGAACTTGTCTTGATACAGCTTCGTTTATTTTAATTTCGGTTAAAGCGGAAGCTGCTTTGCAAATTCTTCAATTTCAGGTTTTATGCTCTGCAGGTAATCGATATCATCAAAGCCATTCGTCATGTTGTCTTTTTTGTATGGACTGATGTCGAAAGTTTCCTGCTCACCTGTTGCCAGTAGGGTAATTGTTTGGGCCGGCAGGTTCACTTCAATTTCTGTTTTAGGATCGGCGAAAATTGCCTCAAAGATCTTATCTGCAAATTCGGGGCTCACCTGCACCGGTAATACCCCAATGTTCAGACAGTTGTTTCTGAAGATATCCGCAAAGAAGCTTGAAACTACACACCTGAATCCATAATCATACACCGACCATGCAGCATGCTCCCTTGATGAGCCTGAACCGAAGTTCTTGCCGCCAACCAGTATCTTACCGCTGTAGATTGGGTTATTCAATACAAAGTCTTTCTTCGGTGTGTTATCGGAATTGTATCTCCAGTCACGGAAAAGGTTGTCCCCAAATCCAACGCGTTCCGTTGCTTTTAGAAAGCGGGCAGGGATCAATTGATCGGTATCCACGTTTTCTATCGGAAGCGGAACCGCAGTGCTCGTTAATATATTAAATTTATCGTAGGCCATTTTAATCTTTAATTGTGTGTTTAGACTAGTTCTTCAATAAGGGTTCTCGGGTCAGTTACCACGCCGGTAACAGCTGCGGCTGCAGCTACCAGAGGACTGGCAAGCATAGTTCTTGAACCAGGTCCTTGTCTTCCTTCAAAATTTCTGTTGGAAGTACTTACCGCATATTTACCCGCAGGAATCTTATCGTCGTTCATGGCCAGACAAGCAGAGCAGCCAGGCTGACGTAACGTAAAACCAGCTTCAGTTAAGATGTCCAGCAGTCCTTCATCCTTGATCTGTGATTCAACGATGTGTGAGCCTGGCACCAGCCATACCGTAACGTCATCAGCCTTATGTCTGCCTTTAACGATAGAGGTAAATGCCCTGAAATCTTCAATACGACCGTTTGTACAGCTGCCAACGAATACAAAATCTACCTTTTTGCCGATCATAGAATCGCCTTCGCTGAAGCCCATGTAGCCAAGAGATTTGGCGTAGGTAGCCGCACCACCTTCTGCATGTGCAGCATCAGGGATGTCATGAGAAATTCCCATACCCATTCCAGGGTTTGTGCCATAGGTGATCATCGGTTCTATAGTAGAGCCATCAAAAGTCAGTTCCTTATCAAATACAGCATCCGGATCTGTTTTCAGCGTTTTGTAATAAGCAAGTGCTTTGTCCCAGGCATCACCCTTAGGGCTAAACTCACGGCCTTTTACATAGTCGATGGTAGTTTCATCCGGAGCGATCATGCCGCCACGTGCACCCATTTCGATGCTCAGGTTACAAACCGTCATACGTCCTTCCATGGTCATGTTTTCGAAAACATCACCTGCATATTCTACAAAATACCCGGTTGCACCAGAGGTAGAAAGCTGAGAAATGATAAACAAGGCAACATCTTTCGGAGTAACGCCAATACCCAATTTGCCATTCACGTTGATGCGCATTTTCTTAGGCTTCGGCTGCATGATACACTGTGTAGAAAGTACCATCTCTACTTCAGAAGTACCTATGCCAAAAGCGATCGCACCAAATGCACCATGAGTAGAGGTATGTGAATCGCCGCATACGATAGTTGCACCCGGTTGTGTAATTCCGTACTCCGGACCTACTACATGGACGATTCCGTTCTTCTGATGTCCGAGACCCCAGTGGCTGATGCCATACTCATTGGAATTAGACTCTAAAGCTTTTAGCTGATTGGCAGAAAGCGGATCTGCAACAGGCAGATGCTGATCGATTGTCGGCGTATTGTGATCGGCCGTTGCAAAGGTACGTTCAGGATATAAAACCTTTATGCCCCTGCTCTTTAATCCTAAAAAGGCAACAGGGCTTGTCACTTCGTGGATAAGGTGGCGATCTATAAAAAGCACATCCGGGCCACCTTCAATTTTACGTACCACGTGAGTGTCCCACACCTTATCAAATAATGTTTTGCTCATCTTTTTGTATTTTATTATAAGTTCTTATTGTGTATCAATTGATCAGGCCAGCTGTTGCTTGCCCATCATGGTCAACAGGTCTTCATCTTTAATGTCAATTTTGGTATCGGCCAGGGTCAGGAAGCGATGATATACTTCGCTCAATTCTTCCTTGCTCAGGTTAAATCCAAGGCGTTCCAGGTGAAATTTCAGTGCATGTCTGCCGCTGCGCGCAGTCAGCACAATACTCGCATCAGGAAAACCTACATCTTCTGGTCTGATGATCTCGTAATTTTCACGATTTTTCAGAAACCCATCCTGGTGAATGCCTGAACTGTGCGCAAATGCATTACTGCCAACTATCGCCTTGTTTGGCTGAACAGGCATACGCATCTGTGAACTTACCATACGGCTCAGTTCATAAAAGTTTTTAGCGTTAACATTGGTGTGCAAGCCCAGTACCTGATGCGTTTTTAAGATCATGACAACTTCTTCAATGGAAGTATTACCAGCACGTTCTCCGATCCCGTTAATTGTACCTTCAATCTGACGGGCACCGTTCTGTAAGCCTGCGATAGAGTTGGCCGTAGCTAAACCAAGATCATTGTGGCAATGAACTGATATGATGGCGTTGTCAATATTTTTTACATTTTCTTTCAGAAATTTAATTTTGCTGCCATACTGATCGGGGAGACAATAACCGTTTGTATCCGGTATATTTACCACAGTAGCACCGGCTGCAATTACAGCTTCAACCATTTGTGCCAGATAATGAACGTCTGCACGGCCGGCATCTTCTGCATAAAATTCAATATCCTCTACAAATTGCTTGGCATATTTAACTGCTTCAACGGCGCGTTCAAGAATTTGTTCCCTGGTGCTGTTAAATTTATGTTTGATGTGCATGTCTGACGAACCGATACCTGTATGAATTCTTGGCCGTTTTGCATACTTCAGTGCAGCAACTGCAGAGTCAATATCACCTTTATTCGCACGTGTCAGCGCACAGATGATAGGCTCAGATACTGCTTTGGAAAGCTCAACAACACTTTGGAAGTCGCCGGGACTTGAAATAGGGAACCCTGCTTCAATGATGTCGACACCAAGTGCTTCCAGTTCTTTTGCAATTTCTATTTTCTCGGGTGTCGACAGCTGACATCCCGGCACTTGTTCTCCGTCCCGCAGGGTGGTGTCAAACACATAAACTCTATTCGGATCGTGTAGCATAATTCTTAGTGTTTAGTTTGTATATGTTTTTTGCACGATATGTTCTTCTTCATCACAATATACGCACGCTAATATGTTTTCAACGGATTTTACCGCACCGTTTTCTAATAAAATTCTTTTCTCAATACATTCCGGCAGCTGAGATTCAAAATGTCCGACATAAATCAGCGTCGTCCCGTTTTTGCACAATTCATCTACCAGTCTGTTAAAATGCAAGGTTTGCTGCTGATCCAAACCCTGGCAGGGCTCATCCAGTATCAGCAGTTCCGGATTTTTGATAATGGTGCGTGCCAGCAGAGCAAGTCTCTGTTTGCCCAGCGGAAGCTCATTCATCAATATGTTTTTGTACTCGTCCAGACCAAAATAACTCAGCAGCTCATCTGTATGGGCTCTCTTGGTATATCCCGGGTCGCAGAACAATCCAGAGCTGTCATAGAATCCTGAAGCGATGCTTTGCCATACGGTAGCCGAAGGGTCAAAATACCAATGCAGTTCAGGCGATATGAGCCCGATTCGTTCTTTAATTTCCCAGATACTTTCGCCGCTGCCTCTTTTACTGCCAAACAGATAAAACTCGTTGGCATAGGCCTGTGGGTGATCACCTGTGATCAAACTTAAAAGTGTGGATTTTCCCGAACCATTATGACCCTGCAATACCCATTTGTCTCCTGCCTTCACTTCCCAGTTGATATTTCTCAATACCTGCTTGTCGCCATAATTAATATTCACATCAATCATATTAATCACGCTGTCCGATAACACTTCAGGAGCTTTACTGAGGAATTCAGGAACAGCTTTGATGACGATCTCTTCAAAATGACCCCTGCGGTCTTCTGCTGTGATCTCATGAAGTTCTCCTGTTTTGATCTCAGCATAATGATTTATACAGGATGGCAGTTCTTGTTCGTTGCTGATCAGGATCAGTTGGGTGCCCGCATCAGTGATGTTTTCCAATAATTGGTTTAGATTTTTACGCGAAAGCTTATCCAAACCATTATAAGGCTGATCCAGGACCAAAAGCTGAGGTTTCAGCCAGAGGGCTTTGATCAGCTGAAGTTTTTTATGCTCTCCACTTGACAACTGGATCAGTGTAGCAAATAGCAACGCTGTATAATTCAGTGCATCAAGTATAGGTTCTGCATGGCTAAAATCTAACTGATGTTTCCTGCCATAACTTTCCAGTTCTGCCTTCACGGTGGCAGTGGTCTCAGTTGCCTGTTTATTGTACCGTTGCTGGTAATAGAAGTTCGATTGTCCTTCCAGGTCTTTAAACTGATACCAGTTTGCAACATAGTGCGCTACTGGAGGTAGCGCACTTGAAGCATCGAAATTAATTTTAATAGTTCCACTATAATGAACCTGGCTGGCAATCGCTTTAGCTAAAGACGTTTTACCGCTTCCGCTTTTTCCGCAAAGCAAACAGTTCTCCGCTCGTTTTATTACCCAATTCAATCCCTGTAATACCGGCTTTTGGCGGTACCTCAGGTTCAAATTGGAGATATGGACGACGGGCTGTGACATTATGCTGTTTTGATGGCTTTCATTGCAGTCATTGCTTTTCTCAACTCAGCTCCGATTTGTTCAACCTGATGTGAGCGAATAGCGTCATTCACTTCAATAAGTGCCCTGTTGTCTACAGCACCGTCTTTACCTGCATTAAAGTTTTTACCAACTAAATCTGTTTCTACTGTAGTCATAAAGTTGGCCAGTAAAGGCTTACAAGCCTGATCAAATAAGTAACAGCCATATTCTGCAGTATCAGAAATCACACGGTTCATTTCAAATAATTTTTTACGTGCAATGGTATTGGCGATAAGCGGCGTTTCGTGCAGAGATTCATAGTAAGCAGACTCTGGTTTGATACCAGCCTGAACCATAGTTTCAAAAGCCAATTCCACACCAGCCCTAACGAAAGCCACCATCAGAGTATAGTTGTCAAAATATTCTTGTTCGCCAATTTTAACATCACCCGCAGGAGTTTTTTCAAAAGCAGTCTCACCTGTTTCTGCACGCCATGCCAGTAAGTTTTTATCACCATTAGCCCAGTCTTCCATCATGATACGGCTAAATTCGCCACTCATGATGTCATCCTGATGTTTCTGGAACAACGGGCGCATAATGTCTTTCAATTCTTCTGAAACTTCAAAAGCTTTGATTTTAGCCACATTGCTCAACCTATCCATCATAGCAGTGATCCCACCTTGTTTCAGTGCTTCTGTGATCACTTCTACGCCGTACTGAACCAATTTAGAAGCATAACCTGCGTCAATTCCTTTTTCAACCATTTTGTCGAAAGACAAAATAGAACCGGTTTGCAACAAACCGCAAAGGATAGTTTGTTCGCCCATTAAGTCAGATTTTACTTCAGCTACAAAAGATGATCTTAATACACCAGCCCTGTGTCCGCCTGTCCCTACGCAATAAGCTTTAGCCTGAGCCAAGCCTTTTCCTTCCGGATCATTCTCCGGGTGAACAGCAATCAGGGTAGGTACACCAAAACCCCTTACATACTCGGCTCTAACTTCACTTCCCGGACATTTTGGAGCTACCATGATCACTGTAATGTCTTTACGGATCTGCATGCCTTCTTCTACAATGTTGAAACCATGTGAGTATAACAAAGTAGCATCTTGTTTCATCAATGGCATGATTGCGTTTACAACAGCAGTGTGCTGCTTGTCAGGAGTAAGGTTGATCACTACGTCAGCAGAAGGAATCAATTCCTCATAAGTACCTACAGTAAAGTTGTTGTCTGTAGCATTTTTCCATGAATCTCTTTTGCCTTCAATGGCTTCCCTGCGCAAAGTATAGGCAACATTTAAACCACTGTCTCTTAAATTTAATCCTTGGTTAAGACCTTGCGCGCCGCAACCTACGATTACCAGTTTCTTACCTTTCAAAGCATTTACGCCATCCAGGAATTCAGCACTGTCCATGAAATCGCAAACACCCAATTGGTTTAATTTTTCTCTAAGAGGCAGTGTGTTAAAATAATTTGACATCTTTTTATTGTTTTTTGATTAAGGTTCGTTTAATATTTATTGTTGTTAATTGCTTTTTTTATTGATGATGCACAGCCATAATGATAGGCATCATGTATTGCGAAAAATCCAACTGCGTCTGCAGTGCTATTTAAGGTCACGCCATAACTTGTGGTGAAGCCGTTGTAGTTTACAAAGACTTGCTGTTTTAGATCCTGTTCAAGTATATCGATCGTACTGAGCATTAGAATCTTTAATTTTTCAAGCTCCATAGCATCTATAAATCTTTCAGGCTTTGTCCCCTTCTGATAGTCCCGGATATAATTGGATTCAAGTTTAGTGTCAAGACCTGCCAGTTTATAACAAAGCAGTTGCTGGCTTGCCATAATATGGACAAAATTCCAGATCATATTATTGTTAAAACCCGCAGGTACTGCATTCAACTCTTCAACAGAAGCGTTTTCTATTAAGCTGATGAAGTTTTTCCTGGTCTGTCTTATAGTAGTTAAAAGCTGTTCCATTACATGCTGAATACATTTTTTTCCTTGTCAAGGAATTCATTTTCAATAACATCTTCTCCCGGCTGCCTGCGTTCAAATTCTCTTAGCTTACGGTTGAAGCCCTCACTGTCTTTGATGATTGCTACCCTGGCACTCCTCACAAATTCAATCAGTCCATACGGTTGCAATACTTCGATCAGCTTGTCAGTTTCTTCCCTGTGTCCGGTAGCTTCAAATACAGTGTAATCCTTTCTGATCACCACTACTCTGGCACCATTCTCACGCAGCAGGCGCTCTACCAAAACCTTTTCTGCTACAACATCTGTAGGCAATTTGTACAAAGCCATTTCCTGCCAGATGATATCTTCATTGGTATTATAGTATACCTTCAATACCTCTACCTGTTTCTCAATCTGGCGAGCCAGCTTACGTACCACATCTTCTGTCTCATGGATCAGGATATTGAAGCGGTGAATGTGCTCAATTTCCGAGGCCGAAGTATTCAGGCTTTCTATATTGATTTTTCTTCTCGAAAATATAATAGCTATCCGGTTAAGAATTCCTATGCGGTTCTCCGTGTATACAGTGATGGTAAACTCCTGTTTACCGTTTATTTCTATATCGTTTGAATTGCTCATGATTTACTAAATTATTTAAGTCTGATTTCGCTTACACTGCTTCCTTGCGGTACCATCGGGAACACATTGTTCTCTTTAGCCACCATCACTTCCAAAAGATAAGAACCTTTATGGTTTAGCATTTCTTCCAGAGCCGCAACCAGATTTTCGCGTTCATCAACCTTTTTCCCGGCGATATAATAAGCATCTGCAAGTTTTACGAAATCAGGGCTGGTGATGTCTACAAAAGAGTAGCGCTTTTCA
>DATFQH010000394.1:0-3634 GCA_035264385.1 Pedobacter sp. | reverse complement strand
GGGTCCTGAAGCTGAGCAGCGTGTTTAATTGCAGCATCGATTAAATTTCTGCCTTCCGAAGTTTCACCAAGCTGCCAGGCCTGAAGTGAAGTTAAGATACTGTTCTTTTCAACTTCGGTTAATACAGGATTTGTAGTCCAGTCTATCCTTTCTTTTTTAAGGTTTTGGGTAAAATAATTTATCCAGTACAGTGAATTGTGCATATGTTTATGTTTTAAAAGTGCTTTGTATTTCAAAGTATGTGTATAAAAAAAATTATATTCCTTTTATCATCTCTTCAAGTGCATCCAGATGTGATTTAAAAGCATGACGGCCCAGTTCCGTAAGCCTATACGAGGTATTGGTCTTTTTGCCAATGAATGATTTTTGTATGCTGATATATTCTGCTTGTTCCAGTGTGTTCAGGTGGGAGGCAAGGTTGCCGTCTGTGACCTGTAATAATTGTTTCAGCTCATTAAAGCTAATGCTGTCATTTACAATCAGAACCGACATGACACCGAGCCTTATCCGGCTGTCAAAGATTTTATTAAGGGCTTCAATGGGGTTTTTCATTATTTAGCCCTTTCATATTTAAAATACATTAAGGCTCCATAAAAGATGTGAAGCAAGCCGAAGCCGGTTGCCCAAAAGTATAGGCCATAGCCAATGTTGAATAAGGAGATTAATCCAAGCACGATTTCACAAATCCCCAAAAAACGGATATCCGTATAAGTATATTTACTCGCGTTAACCAGCGCCAACCCATAAAATAAAAGGCAAACAGGTGCGATTAGACCATATGTGTTCGGATGGGCTATTAACAGGGAAAGAATAAAGCAACCTCCGGCTACTAAAGGGATTGCTAAATTGATCATCAGGTTCCTTGCAGTTTTATCCCAGAAAGGCAAATTTTTTTGTCTGCTTTTGCGATAGGTAAACAGCAATCCTCCGGCTATTGCGATACATAAAACACTAAACCCTATTTCTAGCAATGTAAATTCAAGATTCCATTCATTATAGCTATCAAATTCCCCCGCTTTTATATAGCTATTTATCTCCCGGTGTGCTAAGAATGCACCACAAAGGGCGGTTAACCCTGCAAAAACTCCTGACAGTCCGCTTAACGAAATGAATCTGGAAGACCTGTCCATCATGTTTCTGATGTCTTTCAGTGCGGTAAGTTGTTCTTCTTGGTTACTCATTATAAAGTGCTTTGTATTTCAAAGTTATGCTATATTTCTTAACATTCAAATTATTTTTACGATATCTTTTATAAAGGCGGATTTTATTAAGTTTGCAATATGCTAAAAGCCAACGGTATCAAAAAAGCTTATGGGAATCTGCCCATTTTAAAGGGTGTAGACCTTGAGGTAAAAAAAGGAGAGATCGTAAGTATAATTGGGCCCTCAGGTGCCGGTAAAAGCACATTTCTACATATATTAGGTACTTTGGATAAACCTGATGCAGGGACTGTTGAACTTAACGGTACTAAAATAAATAATCTTTCCGGAGAATTACTTAGTGTATTCCGTAATAAGAATATTGGTTTTGTATTTCAGTTCCATCACTTGCTGCCGGAATTTACTGCTATCGAAAACATCTGCATACCAGCTTTTATAGCCAGAACTACAAAGAAGCAAGCTGAAGACAAGGCTTTGCAGCTGTTGGATTTACTGGGGCTGGCAGACAGGGCACACCATAAACCAAATGAATTATCAGGAGGCGAGCAGCAACGTGTTGCTGTGGCAAGGGCACTGATTAATGACCCGGCAATTATACTGGCCGATGAGCCCTCGGGTAATTTGGATTCTGCCAATGCAGATTTGCTTCACCAGTTTTTTATTACATTGAGAGATAATTTTAAGCAAACATTTATTATTGTGACGCACAATGAGGGATTGGCCAAGATAAGTGATAGTGTGGTAACCATGAAAGACGGCCTGATTATATGAAGATATTGATCACCGCAGGGAAATCTGTGGAGGCACTTAGGCTATTCAAGCACGCTAAAGGCAATGATGTCATACTTGCTGATTATGGAGAGATGCCACATTTCCCCTCTAAAGAATATCATTTTATGTCTATGGGGCAGCTGAACGCGGATACTGTTGCTCATTCTTTATTGACTTTTTGCCTGGATAACGCTGTTGAGGCAATTCTTCCGGTTAATGATTTCGAGATCAGGGCAGTACTGGAGTCACGAATTCTTTTTGAAGAATTTGGCATCGATATGCTTAATGCCAATGAAACCGATATAATAATAACCAATAAATAAGCCATGGCTTTTGAAAATCACCTTCAGAATAAACAGGCTTTTGTTTTTGAACTTGATGATGTGATTTATCCTGAAAAAGATTACTTACTTCAAGTTTATTATCTTTTTGCACAATTCATGGAATATGGCGAGCAAATGGATGCCGGAGCGTTGGTTAAAAGTATGCAGAATACTTACTTCAACGACGGACCGAAGAACGTTTTTGATAAAACTTCCAGGCTGTTCAATATTCCGGAGAAATATAAACTAAACTTTGATCTGCTGATGATCAGTGCCCGCTTGCCGTTGAAATTACTTATCTTCAATGAAGTGTTGAAGTTTATTCAGGAAGTAGTGATGGAACGGAAGCATATCTTTATATTTACAAACGGAGACCCTGGTATGCAGCTGAATAAGATCAGGCAAATTGAATGGCATGGCCTGGAAAGCTATCTTGAAGTTCATTTTGCAGCGGAATCTGCGTCGAAACCTTCCGCAAAAGGTCTTCAGGCAATCCTAAACAAACATAATCTAAAAAAAACAAACGTATTGATGATAGGCACATCCGAACTGGACAGTAAATGCGCAAAAAATGCCGGTGTGGATTTTTTACCTGCCGATAAACTATTGAAGCCTTAAATACGTTAATATCACTGGCTTATTAAATTATTCAATTACAGACTAACACAATTCATAGAAAATATATGAAACATTATATCAAGAATTACGCTTTTTTTTTAGTGATAACTGCATCAGTATTGCTTGGTGCCTGTAAAAAGGACAAGAAAACTCCTGAGGGTGGTGGTGATGAGAATACAAAGCAAATACCTACAACCAACAGACGTGAGCTTACAAACGATTCATTGTTCCTTTACGCCAAGCAAATCTATTACTGGAATAGTTCTTTGCCGTCTTATGATGCTTTTGAGCCGAGGAAATATACTTCTGGCTCAGATTTGAATGGCTATGAGGATAATCTTTTCAATATAGGTAAGGCTTCGGCGTCTGCAGATTATGAATCTGGTCAGAATTCCCTGAAATACTCCTACATAGAAGATATTACTACCAGAAACCCTGATGCCCTGGCTGCAAAACCCAATTTCCAGGCTTCAGTAGATCTGGAGGGAAATGGTAACGATTTGGGTATAAGGCCAATTATTTATACCACCAGCGAAACTACAAATGCGTATTTGCTATTTATAACAGCGGTATATCCGGGATCGGATGCAGATAAAAAAGGTGTCAAAAGAGGATGGGTGATCACGAAGATCAATGGTCAAAGTATTGGTAATGATTATAATACTGAGGCAGCTATCTATAATTCAGGCCTTTCTGCGAATTCAGTTACACTGGAAGGGGATAAATATGAGAACAAAACAGTTGTTGGGACATTTTCTGTGA
>DATFQH010000393.1:0-3590 GCA_035264385.1 Pedobacter sp. | reverse complement strand
AATTTGCTGATGATGGTGTCTGTAAAAATTTCCCAGCCCTTACCCTGATGGGAACCTGCTTCATGTGCTCTTACAGTCAGCGTTGCATTCAAAAGTAACACACCTTCATCTGCCCACTTGGTTAGATTTCCGTGCGGAGGTACTTTAAAACCAGATATATCCTCCGATAATTCTTTGTAAATATTCTTTAGGGAAGGAGGTACTGCAATTCCTTTCTGAACGGAAAAAGACAGACCATGCGCCTGTCCGATGCCATGATATGGATCCTGACCGAGTATAACGACGTTTACCTTATCGAAAGGAGTGTGGTTCAGCGCATTGAAAATGTCGCTGCCTTTCGGGTACACAACCGCACCTTTCTGCTTTTCTTCCAGTAAAAAAGCCTTAAGTGTTTTCATATAAGCCTTCTCAAATTCATCATCCAGAACCTTAAGCCAGCTCTTATCCAACGTTACCGACATGTTATTTTTTTAAGATGGTCAGTAAATCTTCTTCCAAAGTATTCTGGGGCCCCTCAACAATTCTTCCCAGTTCCTTACCCATACCATAAACGATAAATGTTGGTACCAGTTCAATATTCAAATCATTCAGAAGTCCGTGGTCGGCTTTTTTCTCACCGTCAACGCAAATGAAGGTCAGGTCTTTTTCCTTTATACCTGCCAGATCTGCCAGCTTTAAAAAATAAGGGACATAAAGCTTGCTGTCGCTACACCATGTGCCGAGTACAATAGTGATCTGTTTATTAGCAACCAGTGGTTTTAGGTTAACTAAAATAGTCGAATCCGGGCTATAACTTTCATAACCTTCATCATACCTTTCTTTCATTTCAGGAAATGCAGTAATCCCCTGCCTGCTGCATAAGTTGATCATTACAGGTTTACCCTTTATGGTATCCTGAACAGTTTTGTTGAGATCCTGGGCGCTTGCACTCATAGTAAACAGCGTTAAGATAAATAGATAGGTGAGTTTCATATTGTCGAAATTTAAAGGAAAACAGTTGACTTTGTTTTTTTGTTGAAATTATAATTTTAAATCTGCTTTTTGGTATTTAAACACGATATTTGCAAAAAAAATACAAAAGAATATGCCAAATATTGTTCGTCTTATTATTGGTTTTGTGGTGTTGGGGGCTTCAGTCGCATCTTTTTTCTCTAGTTTTTGGGGCTGGGGCATTCTTGGAGTGTTTTTGAGCATACTGGTCTTTGTTACGTATTTTTTCAATGAGAATATGTTACTCGCTCAGTGGTTTCTGAGAAAAGATAATATGCCGAAAGCAGAAGCATTCCTGAACAAGATCACCGACTATGAAAAACAGCTGATCAGAGTTCAGCATGGTTATTATAATTTATTGATTGGCCTAATCGAATCAAGAAGGGCACCTATGCAGTCGGAAAAATACTTTAAGAAATCACTCTCATTAGGTCTTCATATGGATCACAACGTAGCCCTGGCTAAATTAAGCCTGGCAGGCATCGCTATGGCCAAAAGAAATAAGAGAGAAGCCCAGATGTATCTTACAGAAGCGAAAAAAGCAGATAAGAACAAATTGCTGGCAGATCAGATCAAACAAATGAAAGATCAGTTAGGAATGCTGGATAAACAACAGCAGGTGCGGTACAGATAAAAACAAGTACAGTTAAAATAAAAAGCCGGATTCATATCCGGCTTTTTATTTTTCATTAAGATTATCAAAGTTATCATTCATTCCATAATCAGATGACCTGCTGATGATATCATCTTCAAAATAATCTTTCTTCTTGCTGAAGAACAATTGCTCAGATTGGATTCTGGTGATCAGCTGACGTACAAGGGTCAGATCAAACGCATCTTTACTCAATTTTATGCAATATTCTTTTTCATTTATTTCCAGGCACGAGCTGTTCATAATTTTCCATTTTTAATACGCCATAAAATTAAAGAGGCTTGCTGTCATTTTATGCCGCAAGCCTTTAAGTTTATGTTATCTAATTGTTAACCTGAATTTTAACAATCTTTCGACGCTAAGCGAACCAAGTAGTTACATCCTCTTTCGAAGGCATGATAAGTTCGAGTTTCAGCTTTTTACGCATTCCGCCAAGGTCATTGAATACCTTGTTGGGATTTGCTGATTTCAACTCTTCAATCGTATTTATTCCCATTTTCCTAATCACCTGTACCCACTCAGCAGGAACACCTGCAGCCACGAAATCTTCATCAGTAGTTACTTTAGCTTTTTTCTCAGGCCTCATTTGCGGAAAGAATAAAACCTCCTGTATAGTCGACTGGTTTGTCATCAGCATCACCAATCGGTCTATGCCAATTCCAAGGCCAGATGTCGGGGGCATACCATATTCGAGCGCACGAACAAAATCCTCATCCATGGCCATAGCCTCCGCGTCTCCTCTTGCAGCTAATTTTAATTGGTCTTCAAATCTCTCTTTCTGATCGATAGGATCATTGAGCTCAGAATATGCATTACCAATTTCCTTACCCATTACGAATAACTCAAACCTTTCGACAAGTCCTTCTTTGCTACGGTGTTTCTTAGCTAACGGAGTCATTTCGAGTGGATAATCAGTGATATATGTGGGTTGGATCAGGTTAGCCTCAACTTTTTCGCTAAACAACTCATCGACCAGTTTTCCACGACCCATGCTAGAATCAATTTCAATGTTCAGGCTCTTGCATGTTTCCTGAAGCTGTTCTTCCGTCATTGCCGAAACATCGATTCCAGTGTACTTTTCGATAGACTCGTATATGGTTAGTTTCTCGTAAGGACCTTCAAAGTTAATCTGATGCTCTCCAACAGTTACGATTGGAGAGCCATGTATTGCAACGGCAATTTTTTCCAGGCATTCCTCAACCATACCCATCATCCAGATATAGTCTTTATAGGCTACATATATTTCCATTGATGTAAACTCTGGATTGTGCGTACGGTCCATACCTTCATTTCTGAACATCTTCCCGAACTCATACACACCATCGAAACCTGCAACGATCAGCCGCTTTAGATAAAGTTCATTTGCAATACGCAGATACAAAGGCATATCCAATGTATTGTGGTGCGTAGCAAAAGGACGTGCAGCGGCGCCACCATGAATAGGCTGCAGAATAGGAGTTTCGACTTCCATCCAGCCCTGCTCATCAAAATAGTTTCTCATGGTGTTGATCACCTTTGATCTGTTTATGAAGATCTGTTTAAAGCCGGGATTAACCGTCAAATCGACATAACGTTGTCTGTAGCGCAATTCCGGGTCAGTAAAGGCATCATAGATATTCCCCTCCTCATCCCGTCTTACCACCGGTAGCGGTTTCAGTGACTTTGCCAGTACCTTCATACTTGTGACATGCAATGAGATCTCCCCTGTTTGGGTGGTAAACATATAGCCTTTCACACCTATGAAATCGCCCAGATCCAATAACTTCTTAAACACCGTATTATACAATGTCTTATCCTCATCGGGGCATAGATCATCTCTTTTTAAATAAATCTGCAGCCTGCCAGTTGAATCCTGAAGCTCCACAAAAGAAGCGCTTCCCATGATCCTTCTGGACATGATCCTGCCTGCAATACTGATGTTCTTGTAAGCCGTTTTATCTCTCTCGTA
>DATFQH010000392.1:0-4190 GCA_035264385.1 Pedobacter sp. | reverse complement strand
GGAAAAGGATTTGAGACGATTGCAAAATTACTCCTTGCCGGAGGCCTGCTGATATTGCTTGCCATATGCTTCAATTCCATATTTCCAATCAATAAAAAGCTTTGGACAAGCACCTTTGTGCTGGTTACCTGCGGTCTGGATCTGGTCATTCTAGGTGCACTGATTTATATCATAGAAGTAAAGGCATCTGTAAAATGGACTTCCTTTTTTACCGTTTTCGGAAAGAACCCACTATTTATTTATCTCGTTTCAGAAGTGCTGCTGACAATTATCGGGGTAATCGTACCCGGCCTGAACTTCAACCAGTGGATCAGTACCCGGTTTTTCCAGGTAATTGCTCCCGGACCAATTGGTTCCCTGCTCTTTGCACTCTGTTTTATGCTTACCTGCTGGCTGTTGGGCTACATACTTGATAAAAGAAAAATATACATTCGCGTTTAGCTATCCATAAAAATGAAAAAAATCTCTGTCCTGATAATGCTGCTGTTAAGCAGCTTCTCAAACACTTATGCGCAGTCTGTACCTTTCAAAGTAGGCGACCTGCACATTACACGCGAGGTAGTTACCAACGTCAATGAGGGAACGCATTCCGTACTGACGATAACCAACAACGGAAAACAACGCCTGCCCGCAACCGGCTGGACTATTTATTTCAACTCCAGACCCGTGCATGTTACAGGTGCCGATACACTCAAAGCGAAAATCAAGCATATAAATGGCGATCTCTTTCGTCTGGCCCCATTAAAGGGTTTCATTGAATTAAAGGCGGGAAGTTCGGCTAAGATAAATGTAGTTTCCACAACTGTTAAAAATATTACCGATCTCTCTTCAGGCTTTTACCTTGTTTGGGACAACGCTCCATCTAAAGGATACAACATCAGTCTTACAAATATCAGTCCCGCTGAACAGGTAGAAAAGACTGAAATTGAAATTGCCGCACATGCCTTCGTCCAGAATAAACTGGTAAAAGATATTCCATCAAACCAATTACCGAAAATTTTTCCGACGCCGGTTTCTTACAAGGAAGGGCAGGGCATTTATAAACTGCTTCCCGAAGTAACTATTGTTGCTGATAATGCATTTGCAAAGGAAGCCGCACTGTTCGCCGGCGAACTAGAGGCGATTTTAGGCAAAAAACCAAGCTTGGGAAAAGCCGGTTTCAAAAACTCGATTGTACTGGAAAAAGGCAGTGCCATGGGGCCGGAATCTTATAAACTAAGTGTCACACCGGAAAGGATCCTAATTACGGCGACCGATCCATCAGGTGCCTTTTATGGCATTCAGTCGTTAAAAACCCTGTTCCCTCCAATAGCATGGGGAAGTGTCCAAAAAGAAATCGCAGTGCCTGCGGTAGAAATTGAGGATGCTCCGCGGTTCGGATTCCGTGGGTTTATGATGGACGTGGGTAGAAATTTCCAGTCTAAAAAACAAGTATTGAAAGTTCTGGATGTAATGGCACTTTACAAAATGAATGTGCTGCACTTTCATTTAAACGAAGACGAAGGCTGGCGGCTGGAAATCCCGGATCTTCCCGAACTTACCTCTGTCGGTGCTCAGCGCGGCCATACTGTAAACGATGAAAATAACATCCTGCCGGCCTACGGATCCGGTGCAGATACAGGTGTGAACTCAGGAAGCGGATTTTACACCCGCTCAGATTTTATTGAGATCCTCAGATATGCAACGGCAAGGCATATCCGTGTAATACCTGAAATCGAAACACCCGGACATGCCAGGGCCGCAATCAAATCAATGGACGCGAGGTATGCCCGGCTAATGAAAATGGGAAAAAAGCAAGAGGCAAGCCAGTATTTACTCCGTGACCCGCAAGATAAATCTCAATACGAATCCGTTCAGGGATTTAAAGACAACGTTATTAATGTGGCTTTGCCATCGGTTTACACTTTTCTGGAAAAAGTTGTAGATGAAATGTGCGCTATGTACAAAGATGCGAACGCACCTTTAGCTACCATTCACTTTGGCGGCGATGAAGTACCTGCCGGAGTGTGGGAAAAATCACCGGCAGTAGCCAATCTGCTAAAAAAAGACACGTCAATACAGGGTGTCGATGAAATGTGGTACTACTATTTCAAGAAGGTAAATGCCATGCTCAAATCAAAAAAGCTGTATTTATCCGGATGGGAAGAAATCGGTTTGCGCAAAGCATTGGTAAACGGCGAGAAAAAAATGGTGCTCGACCATCGTTTTTCTAAAGAGAACTTCCACGCAGATGTATGGAACAATTTAAAAGGAAATGAAGATTTGGCCTATAAACTGGCAAATGCAGGTTATAAGGTGGTACTTACCTGTGTAACCAATCTTTATCTGGACCTTGCTGCCAATAAAAGCTTTAACGAAACCGGCCAGTACTGGGGCGGCTATGTCGGGATAGATAAGCCTTATTATTTTGTTCCATTCGAGTTATTTAAAAACCAGAAGGAGGACGAACGCGGTAATCCAATAGACAAAAAAACACTGGAAGGCAAAACTTCATTGACTGAATTTGGGAAATCCAATATCGTAGGCATCCAGTCACCATTGTGGAGTGAGATCATCAAAACCCCGGAAAGATTTGAATATATGCTTTTACCAAAGCTATTTGGGGTAGCCGAAAGGGCATGGGCAAAGGATCCAGAGTGGGCCACAGCGGCAGATCTCACAAAAAGCAGTCTCACATATAATCAGGTATGGTCTGAATTTCTGAATATTGTAGGGAAAAGGGAATTGCCAAGATTGGACCACTACGCTGGTGGATATAACTACAGGGTTCCTACACCCGGTATCGCTATAGAGAACGGAAAGGTTATCGCAAATGTTCAGTTCCCTGGTTTTGTAATCAGGTATACCACAGACGGAACCGAACCAACAGCTAGTAGTACCCTATACACAGCACCTTTAGATGCAAAAGGGATAATTCACCTTAAAGTATTTACTATAACAGGAAAGTCAGGAAGAGCTGTTAAGATTAAAAATGACTAGCTTACCTATTTCACTCAGATGGATGTTCATCAAGCTGGCCAGGCGGTGGCCAAGTCTGTGTGGCATCTCAAGCATCATGGAAAAGATTCGCATGGCTTCGGGAAATCAATAGATTGCTCCCGGGGATAACGAATTATGGCACAAGATGGCTAACTATCATATATGAACGATGAGCTTTCAGAACCCATCTTCTTTTCCTGTGTGAACTGATAAGGCGACATGCCAGAAAAGGAACTGAAATCTTTAATAAAGTGGGCCTGGTCATAATAGCCCAGCTGGTAAGCCACGGAGGTGAGCTGCCTGTAATCTGCAGTAGACAATAGATCGAGGGCACGTTCAAAGCGGATGATGCGCTGAAATTTTTTCGGCGATATACCAACACATCTCTTGAAATCACGTTCCAACTGCCGCTCTGAGATTTTCAGGTCTTTTTGTAATTGATAAAGACTGCTCGTTGCCAAAACTGCATTACTATGAATAATATGGTTTATAAAACGCTCAGGTTTGCGGTTGGACCACAGTTTCTGGTACAGGTAGTCACTGAGCAGATGCATCCGTTGCAAATGATTTTTAGCAACTTCAAGCTGCTGGCCAATCTGACTTTTACAAAGCAGCAGGATTTCCGGCATTTCATCAGTAAGATCATCAGCATCAGCCTGGAAAAAGACTTTTAGCGCATGCGGATAAAAACTAACACCAAAATGCGACCAACTTCCACCCAGTGTCGCCCAGGTATCCTTGGTGTCAATTCCACTGATGTAACATTGCGGAAGCTGATAGCCGGTGCCATGTTCAAGTGGTCTGAAATCGCTCAGATCCTGGAATATCAGCCTTGGAAACCGGTCGGCAAAGCTCCTGATGCATAAGGTTCGGTGACTGGGTTCCCGGGCATCAAAGCTCCAGAAGTACCGGACATAATCCCGCAGGCATTCCGGAGGCTGATATTGCTGGTAGTTCATAGAGTCAGTTGATAATCATCTAATCTCAGCTTTTTACATGAGATTTACCAGAGCCAGTTTCGACTTGGTTAATTCCGGATCCGAACACCATTTTTGAGTCTTCCCCCGATACCACCATAACCCCAGCCCTTATTTATTTTTTTCAGTGCCAGTTCAACTACCTCTCCGTCAGTTTTGATTTCAATAAAATCCGAAACCTCAACTCCGCCGACTCCCCCCGCATAATGTACCGTGCCGATGATAAAATACTTG
>DATFQH010000391.1:0-8171 GCA_035264385.1 Pedobacter sp. | reverse complement strand
TAGGTAAGGATATGAAAATGGTAGCTGAACTGATCAGCAAGATGAGCCAGGAGGAACTGGCTGCTTTTGAGGCTGCGGGACAGTATACGGTGAGCGGAACGGATTATGTGATCGATCTGAGTGATGTAGAGATCATGGCCGAAGATGTTCCGGGATGGCAGGTGACCAGCATGGGCAATCTTACCGTTGCCCTGGATGTAACCATCACCGAAGAGCTGAAGCAGGAGGGCTTGTCGAGAGAGCTGATCAACAGGATTCAGAACCTGAGGAAAGAACTGAACTTTGAAGTGACCGACAGGATTACAGTGACTTTACAGAACGATAATTTGATAGCCGGTGCTGTGGAGAAAAATAAGCGGTACATTTGCGCGGAAATCTTAGCAGATGATGTTAAATTAACCGAATCTTTAGATAATGGAAACAAAATAGTAATCGATGATGTTGAACTACAAATTTTGATTGCACAACAATAAATATTATGGAAAAAGCTACAAAAACCAGGTATTCTGACAGTGAACTTCAGGAATTTAAAGTACTGATACAAGATAAGCTGCGTATGGCCAGAGAAGAATTTCTGGATCTCTCACGTTCGTTAAGCAGTCCGAATTCTAATGGAACTGAAGATACTTCAGGAACTTATAAAACGCTGGAGGATGGTTCTGCCACCCTTGAAAAAGAACAACTGAATCAACTGGCGGCCCGTCAGAAGAAGTTCATTGAAAATCTTGAGGCTGCTCTGGTACGTATTGAAAATAAAACTTACGGCATCTGCAGAGAGACCGGCAAACTGATTCAGAAGGAACGTTTGCGCGCGGTACCTCATGCTACGCTAAGTATGGAGGCTAAACTGAAGCAGTCGTAAAATGAAGGGATATACAAAACCTTTATTGATCGTCTTCCTTGTATTGCTTGCCGACCAGGTCCTAAAGACCTGGATCAAGACCAATATGTACCTGACCCAGGAGTTTAAGATCATTGGCAACTGGTTCATTATTCATTTTACCGAAAATAACGGGATGGCCTTTGGCCTCGAGTTTGGCGGTGAGTTCGGTAAACTGGCCTTGTCGCTGTTCAGGATTGCTGCTGTTGCGGGAATTGGTTATGGCTTGCATTACCTGATCCAGAGAAAATATCACAGGGGCCTGATCCTGAATGTGGCGCTGATCTTTGCAGGTGCGCTGGGGAATATCATCGACTCGGTATTTTATGGAGTGATCTATAAATATGCGGGTTTGTTTCATGGCCGTGTGGTGGATATGTTTTATTTCCCGATCCTTGAAGGGGTATTCCCGAAATGGGTACCTGTTTGGGGTGGCGAGGATTTCGTTTTTTTCAGACCGGTTTTTAACATTGCGGATGCTGCGATTTCGGTAGGTGTGATCATCATCCTGATCTTCCAGAAGTCTTATTTCAAGGAAGATTCTAAGGAAGAAATTGGACCTAATAATGAGGTAGTTGAAGACTAATTGGTGTTATTTCGAAGTTTTGATTGTGGAATTGGTATGATCTTTACATCTACTTGTCAAATACACAAAAGAACATTTAACATGATGAAAAAGTTATTGACCCTTGCCTTCGTTGCCTTATTTAGTGTAAGTGCCCTGGCCCAACAAGTAGACCTTAGAAAAAAGATCAGTGTAACTGGATCTGCCGAAATTGAAGTAACTCCTGATATCATTTACATTTCCATCTCTTTGAAAGAATATCTTAAAGATGGCAACAGTAAGAAAAAAGTTGAGCTGACCACACTGGAAACTCAGTTGTACAATGCCGTTCAAAAGGCCGGACTGCCTAAGGAAAGTCTGACGATCCTGAATATGTCCAGTTATGCTGCAAGTCCTCAAAAAAAGAAAAATCCTGATTTTCTGGAAAGCAAACAGTATCGCCTTAAAGTTGCCGATCTGAATAAATGGAACGAGATCATTGATGCGGTAGATGCTAAAGGTATTGCTTATACCAACATCGACAGCTATGATTATTCTAAGATTGAGAGTCTGAAAAAAGAACTGAAGATTAAAGCATTGCAGGCAGCTAAAGAAAAAGCTACCTATATGGTCGAGGCCCTTGGCGAGAAGCTGGGCGGTGTGATTGACATTCAGGAGATCAACAATGAGGTTTTTCCTCAGGCGATGTACCGCAATGTAGCCATGGAAGCCAAAAGTGCTGATGCAATGGGTAATGGAGCTGCTGCTCCGGAGATCGATTTCAAAAAAATAAAACTGAACTATGTAATGAGTACAGTATTTGAAATTAAATAGTCTGTGTGACTAAAAGAATAGACAGTTTTAATAAATTTTAACAAAAAAAACCTATCAAATAACTTTGGTAGGTTTTTTGTTATTATGATTTTGATTATTAAACCTGAATAACATGAAAAAAATAATTTACTCTCTGGCTCTTATTTTTACGCTGGCCATTAGCGCAAACACAGTTTCTGCTGCTGACAGGTCGGAAAAGGTTAAAACTGAAATGACTGCTGAACAGAAAGTTCAGTTGCAAAGAATTACCGATCGTGTGGAAGAGATCAAATCGATGGACAAATCGGAATTGTCCAGAGACGAGAAAAAGGCACTGAAGAGAGAATTGAAAGATTTAAAAGCAGAAGCCCGTGCTATGGGTGGTGGCGTTTATCTTTCTGTAGGAGCGATCATCATTATCATCTTATTGCTGATCCTTATCCTGTAAGACTCAATTATTCGCATCCCGATTGAATACATCTCCCCTATTATAACCTATCTACCTATCAAAAACAAAAAGCCCCGATCAACATCGGGGCTTTTATTTTACTGAGAATTTCGCTGGCCAACTTCGTGGCCCTCTTTCGAAGAACGGCTAAACAATTAATCGATATAATCGAAGCCGGTATATTTCACTAATACTTCAGGTATTTTAATTCCTTTTTCGGTCTGGTTGTTTTCTAATATAGAAGCTACGATACGCGGCAGTGCCAATGCGCTCCCGTTTAACGTGTGGGCCAGTTGTGTTTTGCCTGAGGCGCCTTTAAATCTTAGCTTCAGCCTGTTGGTCTGGTAAGTTTCAAAATTGGATACGGAAGATACTTCCAGCCAGCGTTGCTGTGCCGCGCTCCAGACTTCCATATCGTAGGTCATGGCAGAAGCAAATCCGGTGTCTCCGCCGCAAAGGCGCAGTACACGGTAGTGCAGGCCCAGTTCCTGAAGTAAAGACTGTACGTAGGCGCTCATTTGCTCCAGAACAGCATAAGACTGATCGGGATGTACGACCTGTACGACTTCTACTTTGTCAAATTGATGCAGCCTGTTTAAACCCCTTACGTGGGCACCATATGATCCGGCCTCGCGACGGAAGCATGGGGTATAGGCGGTATTTTTTATAGGCAGTTCTTCTTCTTTCAGGATCACATCTCTGTAGAGGTTAGTAACCGGTACTTCGGCCGTCGGGATCAGGTACAGATTGTCTATTCCGGCATGGTACATCTGGCCTTCTTTATCCGGCAGCTGGCCGGTACCAAAGCCAGAGGCTTCGTTTACCAGGTGCGGTACCTGCATTTCCTTATACCCGGCTTCGGTTGCATGATCCAGAAAATAGTTGATCAGCGCCCTTTGAAGTCTGGCTCCCTTACCTTTATATACCGGAAAGCCTGCACCTGTAATCTTGGTGCCGAGTTCAAAATCTATGATATCGTATTTGGCGGTAAGCTCCCAGTGTGGTTTGGCATCGGCCGGCAGTTCGGCAGGTTGCCCGTGCACATAGACAATTTCATTGTCGTCTGCGGTTGCACCGGCCTTAACCAGTTCGTGCGGCAGGTTTGGCAGCTGTACGATCTGATTCTGTAAATGCGTTTCCAGTTGTGCCAGTTGGTCTGAAAGGGCTTTATGCTGTTCTTTATTGGTTGTAGTTTCGGCCTTAAGTACTTCTGCTTCTTCTTTTTTACCGCTGCGCATCAGCTCGCCGATTTGTTTTGCGCTGGCATTGGCGATGGCCGAGAGGTTATCCAACGAGGTTTGAACCTGGCGGCGTTCTTCATCGATTTTGATGATGTCATCTACCAGTTCGGTTTGTTTAAAATTACGTACACTCAGTCGCTCTAAAACTTTCTCTCTATTTTCGCGGATATAGTTAACTTGCAGCATTATTTTATTTTTTACGCAAAGATAAGAACTTAAGTCGTCATTGCGAACCCGGCGCCGCAATCGATACTGAATAATATGGAAGGCAAACTATTTCTTGTACCTACGCCAATTGGCAACCTGGAGGACATGACCTTCAGGGCGATCCGCATTTTGAAGGAGGCAGATGTTATACTTGCTGAAGATACACGTACCAGCGCACCCCTGCTGAAACACTTCGGCATAGACAAAAAAGCGTATTCACACCATCAGCACAATGAACACCAGGCAACATCGGAGATCATAAAATTCCTGAAGGAGGGAAAAAATGTGGCCCTGATCTCGGACGCTGGTACGCCTGCGATTTCAGACCCGGGCTTTTTTCTGGTTCGTGAAACGATAAAGCATGAGCTGCAGGTAGAGTGCCTGCCGGGAGCCACGGCATTTGTGCCTGCGCTGGTCAATTCGGGGCTGCCTTCTGATGCTTTTGTATTTGAAGGCTTTTTGCCGGTAAAAAAAGGCAGACAAACCCGCTTTAAGAAGCTGGCAGAGGAAGAGCGCACAATTGTGCTGTATGAAAGCCCGCACCGTCTGCTGAAAACGCTGGAAGAATTCGCGCAATACATGGGTGCAGACCGCCAGGCATCGGTAAGCAGGGAGCTGACCAAGCTTTATGAGGAGACGGTGAGAGGCACGCTCGCAGAGATTAAATCACATTTTGAGAACAATATATTAAAGGGAGAATTCGTAATTTGTATCGCGGGAGCGGAAGAAGTGAAAAAGAAAAAGTACGACCGCGATTAGGTTCAGTTTTTGATAACCAATAGTAAACAACAACATGATATTAATAGATAGATTTTTGAGTGACGAGCAGGACCCTAAGGCGGTGGAGAAGGTGTTGGGCAAATTGAACGACATGCTGGCTGCCGGTGAGGAACTGATTTACCTGGCGGTACAAAAACGACCGGCGGTGAACCTGTTGCCGGACTGTATTGCGGTGAGTACCAGACGCATCTTTTATTGCACCCCGGGCAACCTGGGCTTTACCATGAATTTTAAAGACATTTCCTGGAAGAGCATTAAGGAGGTTTCTTTTAAGGAAGAGATTTTCGGTTCTAAGTTTATCTGCGTTCCGCTGCACGGCGAGAACATTGTTACCGAATATATTCCAAAGGTGCAGGCACGCAAGCTGTACCAGGCAGCTTACGAGCAGTTGGAGGGTTTTAAGGAACATCAAAGACAAGAGGATCTGGAAGAAAGACGTTCATCGACTTCTCCGGTAACAGTGAACGCTGCGCCCGCAGAACCGGTTGCCGAAGATAAGCCACTGCCTCCGCCGATTGTTCGCGTTGAAGAACCTGAAGATGAGACTACCCTGAAGCTGAGGAAGCTAAAGACCTTATATGATAAGCACCTGATTACTCAAGAGGAGTATGAAGCCAAGAAAGCAGACATTTTAGACAGCCTATAAGCTCTTTTGATGAAACTTGCTAAAAACCCTACGCTCCTCGCTCTTTTAAGTGCTTTTTTGTTGTGGCTGGCCTGGCCGCCAATTCCTTATGCCACTCCGCTGCTGCTGATTGCGCTTGTGCCCTTACTGCTGGCCTTGTCGCAGATCAAAGAAAGTGACCGTATTAAAAAGGGAAAGAAGATCTTTCTGACGGCAGGGCTGTGTTTTCTGATTTGGAATACGGCAAGTATTTACTGGGTTTACAATGCCATAAGCGCGGTAAATGATCCGATTACCGGCTTTTTTGTATCACTAATTCCTTATGGTCTGGGTGCGCTGATGATGACCTTTGCTTTCTGGTTGTATTACAGGCTGGGCCGAGTGGCGGGCAAATACATTTCGTATCTGGGGCTGATCTGCTTTTATGTAGCGATGGAATACTTGCATGAAACCTGGGATTTGTCATTCCCATGGATGACACTGGGCAATGGATTGGCGGGAATGCACCAGTTGGCGCAATGGTATGAGTACACGGGTGTTCATGGCGGATCGGTTTGGATCTTGCTGAGCAATATTCTTGCTTTTGAGGCTTACCGGTACGTTAGGCAGAACAATCCTGTTAAACTGAGGCTTGCTTTGGTCTGGCTTGCATTTGTCCTGATCCCGGTGGCGGTGTCGCTAAAGATGTATTATGGCTATACTGAAAAAAGTATGCCTGTAAATGTAGTGACGGTACAGCCTAATATAGATCCTTATAAAAAATACGCAAGCTTGTCTGCCGCTGATCAGTTGCGGATATTGACACGGTTATCTGATTCCGTTGGCCAGCCCAATACCGAGTATTTTATATGGCCGGAAACGGCAATTCCTGTTCAGACAGATGAGGACCAGATTAGAAGCAGCAATGAATACTTGTTGGCTCAGCAGTTTTTGAGCAAGTATAAGAACGGCACACTGATTACTGGCATTGAGAGCATTAAGCAGTATCAGGATAAACAAACGATTACCGCGAAGGCAACGGGCTATGGTGGTTTTTACGATAGTTTTAATGCGGCCATGCAAGTCGAGAACTCGGCAAATGTGCAGTTCTACCATAAATCGAAGTTGGTACCTGGTGTTGAAAAGATGCCATATCCTTCGGTATTTGCTGTACTGACTCCTTTGTTTGAGGGTTTTGGCGGTACTGTCGGCGGTTGGGGCTGGCAGGATCACCCGGCTGTTTTTTATTCTTATGGTGGTGTAGGTGTTGCGCCTGTGGTGTGTTATGAGTCTCTGTGGGGTGGCTGGATCGGCGAATCCGTACGTAATGGTGCCCAGTTCATCGCCATCATTACCAATGATGCCTGGTGGGGAAATACCTCTGGTAAGGAACAGCATTTGCTGTATGCAAAATTGCGTGCGATTGAGACCCGCCGTTCTATTGTGAGATCGGCCAATACCGGGATTTCCGCCTTCATCAATCAAAGGGGAGATATTGTTCAGCAGAGTAAATGGTGGACGGCTACGGCGCTCAGGGCAGACATTAATTTGAATGATACGCTTACTTTTTATGTACTGAAGGGCAATTACCTGCCATTATCGCTTTGCCTTATCGGCACCATACTGGCACTCTTAGTTGCTTTTAAGCGGTTCTTTAGCAAAGCTTAAGACAGATATTTACCGACTATCGGCATTCTTCTGCCCATACCAAATGCTTTTGGCGACACCCTTAGTATTGGCGGGGTCTGGTAGCGTTTGAATTCTGCGGTATTGACCATTTTAATGATCCGTTTTACGAGTGCCTCATCATAACCTTGTGCGATGATCGCAGCCGAGCTTTTCTTCTGCTCGATATATTGAAATAGGATCTTATCTAGGTCATCGTATTCGGGAAGTGAATCTGAATCTTTCTGGTCTGGTCTGAGTTCTGCAGATGGCGGTTTGACGATTGAGTTTACCGGAATTACTTCTTTGTCTTTATTGATATAGTTGGCCAGCTGATATACCTGGGTCTTGTAAACATCACCGATTACGCCAATGGCACCGCACATATCTCCATAGAGTGTTCCATAGCCTACTGCACATTCGCTTTTATTGGAGGTATTTAACAGGATGTAGCCAAATTTATTGGACATGGCCATTACGATGATTCCCCTGCACCTCGCCTGGATATTTTCTTCGGCAAGATTGAATGGCAAACCATGAAATGCAGGCGACAGTATGTTGTCGAATGCATCTGCGACTTCTTTAATAGCAATGGTTTCGTGCCTGCAACCAAAATTGTTTACGAGATCCAGGGCATCCTGAATGGAGTGGTCTGAGGAATACCTGGAGGGCATGAGTACCGCCATTACGTTTTCGGGGCCCAGTGCACGGCAGGCGAGCGAGCAGACTACTGCCGAATCTATGCCGCCCGATAAGCCGAGTACTGCTTTGGTAAATCCGGATTTGGAGAAATAGTCTTTGATTCCGGTGATGAGTGCGTCGTGGATCTGCTCAATGTCGGGAACAAGTGTTCGTGAAATTGGCTCATGACCTTTAATGGTATCGCCCTCAATTTCGTAAATACGCAGTTCTTCTTTAAAATACGGCATCTCGTCTACCAGGTTGCCTTTGCGGTCGAAGGCCAGTGAGCCTCCGTCGAATACGATTTC
>DATFQH010000390.1:0-13444 GCA_035264385.1 Pedobacter sp. | reverse complement strand
ACCCCTTTTGTGAGCAAATCCCGTACAAAGCCGGCGTTAATCCCGACTGAAGTAGGAGCATGGTGTAAAAGAAGATATATTTATTAGCTGTTTAGCGTAGCTGGCGAATTATTATTTAAGTTTACATAAACTTATTATTATCTTTAAGAGAGGGATACCAAGACATGGCTGCTTACAGCGCATACACCGATCAGGAACTGCTTGCCTTGATGAAACAGGGCGATCAGTCTGCGTTTACGGATATTTACCGTAAATACTGGACGGATATTTATCAGTCGGCCTATAAGCGTCTGCGTGATAAGGAGCAATGCCAGGATATTGTGCAGAGCGTCTTTGCTTCATTTTGGGACAGGCGTGAAGGATTACATGTCAACGATCTGGCGGCCTACCTGCATACCTCTGTAAAATTTCAGGTGCTTAAATATGTAAGCCGGAAACCACAGCAAACCGAATTTCTGGGTAGTTTTGAGGAATTGATCAGCTCACCGGAACATGCGGATGACCCTCTGCTGGAAAAGGAAATTGTAACCCTGTTGCAGCTCTACGTAGAAAGCCTGCCCAAAAAAAGACGGGAAGTTTTTATAATGCATTATACCGAGGGCCTTTCTACAAGAGAAATCGCCGAGCGGCTTGGCGTATCACAAAAGACCGTACAGAACCAGATCAATACCGTAAATACAGCGTTAAGAATGAGATTAGCACAGTTTTTAACAATAGCCATTGTGGTTCAAATGATTAAATAGACTTATCGTTTATAGAATTAACCTAGTAAATCCAAACTTAAAGTTTGGATTTACTAGGTTAATTGTTGTTTTTGACTATGATTAAAAGAAATCTTGAAGCTATTCTTTTACAGAAGCTTAGAAAAACTCCTGCTATCGCTATACTCGGGCCATGACAGGTGGGTAAAACTACGCTGGCAAGGGAATTGAAATCTGACGAGCAGGAGAGTTTATATCTGGATATGGAAAATCCTAATGATCAAAACAAGCTCCAGGATGCTTTTAACTATTTAACCTTACATGAAAACAGCAGAATCATTATAGATGAGATTCAATTAATGCCGTCCTTGTTTGCTGTTTTAAGGCCATTGATAGATGCAAAGCGAACAGCCGGGCGATTTATTTTATTGAGCTCAGCTTCTCCTTTATTGGTAAAAGGCGTATCAGAATCGCTCGCAGGGCGCATTTCTTACACAGAACTCACCCCTATTGGGATCACAGAACTCAAGGAACCTTTAGATTACAGGATAAATTGGTTTAGAGGTGGTTTTCCGGAGGCACTATTAGCTGATGACGATAATGATGCAATTGAATGGCTTAATGATTTTATAAGAAGTTACGTAGAGCGGGATCTGGCGCTATTATTTGGAGTTGCGCTTTCTTCGGTTACCCTGCGTAATTTTTGGAGTATGCTTGCGCACTCCAATGGCAATTTGCTAAATGCAGAAGTTTTTGCCCGATCGCTTGGAGTAAGTGCTACCACAGTGATGAAATACCTTGATTTTTTAGAAGGGAGTTATATGGTAAGACGTTTGCAGCCCTGGTTTGTAAATGCAAAAAATCGGTTAATCAAGTCGCCAAAAACGTTTGTTAGGGACACTGGCATACTTCATCGATTGCTCAATATACCCAGCCTTGATGCGCTTTTCGGACATCCGGGGGCCGGGGGATCCTGGGAAGGTTATGTAGTGGAGCAGATTTTTCAGGCTAAACCTGATCACCTGGATCTATTCTTTTATCGGATCCAGGCAGGGGCTGAATGCGATTTATTACTTGTTCAGGGCATTACTCCGATCGCCTGTATAGAGATAAAGTTATCAAATGCACCAGTTGTCTCCAGAGGATTTATAAGCTGTGTCCAGGATCTGGCGCCCAAATACAGCTTTATCATTACTCCGCAAAGTGATACCTATACTGGCAGCAATAATGTTACTATAATAAATCTTTCCGATTTTATCAGAACAAGGTTGAGCTTACTTTAAGACTATTGCCTTTGTAGGGATACCTATCTACTTTGTGCTTATGTGACTTTAATCCATTAAAAATAAAAATCCCTTTAAATGACCAATATGAGTTAAATATTGGTTATATTTGATTATATGCAAACAATAACATCTAAAGAAAAACGAGTAATCGTCGTGTTTTGGAAGAACAAAAGCGATGGTCCTTTTGAGATTTTTTCCAATCTCAAAAACTTCTGTTTAAGCTATATGCAGTTCAATTATAACACTATTAATAATTATCTCAGTAAGGCTAAGAAACCGTATGAAAATGAAGATGTCCGAATAGAACGTAAAACCGTTATCGCAAAACCAAAGGCAGCTAATGAAGTACGGGTTAGACAGATTGCGCCTGTTGTTAGAAAGGTGATGATGAAGGATGCTAATGACGAAGACAGTGATTTGCAATATTGGTTGAGCAAGCCGGTAAAGGAACGCCTTGCTGCGGTTACCTTTATTATATCACAATCTTTGGCGAAAGGCCAGCGAATGGATAAAACTAAATTGATCAGGAGAAAAATGCACTCATGACACTTGCAGAAGATTTTGAAGACTTCATAAAGCTACTCAACTTACATGGAGTGGAATACATGGTAGTGGGTGGATATGCGCTTGCATTTCATGGAAAACCACGTCATACCGGCGATCTTGATATTTGGATTAATATCTCCGAAGACAATGCTTTGCGCATGCTTCGTGTAGTAAATGATTTTGGATTAAAGTCATTAGGTTTCTCAAAGAGCGATTTCTTGACTGAAGGATTGATCAGTCAAATTGGTTATCCGCCTCTACGTATCGACGTACTTAACCTAATTGACGGCGTTAAATTCGAAGAGGCCTTTCGGGAATTACAGAGAATAGAATTAGAGGATGGACTTTCTATCAACTATATAGGTCTAAACGATCTTATAAAAAATAAGCAAGCATCGGGACGAAGACAAGATCGCACGGACGTGAAGACTTTACTGAAGTTAAAAAAATGATTTACTCAGGACTTACTTTAAGTTCCCCCTGCTATATTGCTGAACAGCTTTAGGATCTCTCGCCAGTCTCTGCCTCTTTCGAGGGTAATCATCCTTCCGGTTGGTGATACCATTACTTTGTAAGGGTAGCCGTCTACTTTGTATTTGTACTGGATCTTATTGTCAGACATCAGGACCGGGATATCGTACTTGTTTTTGGTTAAGAAGGCTTCAACAGACTCATTATAATCTTTGCAGGCAATGCTCAGGAAAGCTGCGCCGGGATGCTTGCCTTGCTCGAGTTCTTTGTTGAAAGCATTGATTTCGGGAAGTTCGGCAATACATGGGCCGCACCAGGTGCCCCAGAAATCTACGACCATCCATTTACCTGAATAATCCTTTAAGACTTTTTCATTATTAGCGAGGTCTTTGAGTTTAAAATCCGGCGCTGCGTCCCATGAAGTTATCACCTCGTCGAGCATTAGCTTTTTGAAATCCTTCTGCGGAAAATGTTTTTTATACAGCTCTTTCATCTCTAAAAGGCGATCGGGCTCGGCACTGATGTGCGCGGCAAAGGTTTTGAGCGCCTGTGTTTCATTGCCTGAGCTGAACAGCGTTTCCACAAATTCGGGGCGGTAGCTTTCCTTAGACTTCAGGAAATGCCGGTCATATCCGCTCATGATGCTTTTGTCTGCCGGGCCGGAAGGGGAATATTGCGCAGCTAAGGACAGAAATTTCAGCGCATTCGGATCGGCAGCCGATTTTTTGGCGAGGTATTTCAGATAATAGGCATGGGCCAGAATGCTGCGGTCGTCCTTTCCGCCAGCGTACAATGTATCGGCAATGGCAACGTGCAATTTGCCAATTACCACGTCCAGCAGCTGATTTGCCTGTGCCTGCTTACCTGCATCGAGCATCAGGTTATAAACGTTCAGGCCATATCTTCCACCCTTGCCGAGCTGCATGGTTTTGTTGTCCATTTTCGATAATGCAGCGGCAGAAACCAGCAGTTTCTTTAAGTCTTTTGGGTTTTGCTGTGCCTGCGACCAGTAATATAAGGGATCGGCAGTCTGGCGCATCACCAGGTTTTTATCGTTATGCATCAACCGAACCATTTCCAGAGCATTGTTCCAGCGGTCCGGATAGGAGTTATATTCACTCAGGAAACACTGCGCAGCATGTTCATGCAAAAATTCATTGAAGGCTGCGGTATTATAGAAGTGACCGATGACATCGTAGGCAGCCCGGCCGTCTTTTTCGTATAGCTTCAGGAATTTATTGGTGAGGTGGTGATAGCTGTTGGGCACGGATAGGTACTTGTTTGGTGCGGCCAGTAACAGGCTATCATAGAGCGCTTCAGCTTTAGGGTTTTCATCTACTTTCTGGATCAGCGAAAGTTTGTTGACCTGATAATAAGGATCTGTTGCGTATTGCGCATCTTTTGTTTTGAAGTACGACTTCATTTTCTCCAGATCATAATTTTCGAGACTTCCGAATGCCCCTCCCCAGGTGCCTGTTTTTATCGCCATATTTAGCCAGGCGGTGTCGGGATGACTTTCTTTGGGGTTCGCTTCCATTTTTAACGCATAGTCATACTCATCGTGCCCGTTTACAGAGCTATAGTTAAAGTCATAAGAAGTATTTTTTTCGAAATTAAGTGCCAGGCCTGTTTTCGGGTCCAGTATATAACTGCCTTTTTCTTTATAATTCCCATCGGCAGAGAAACTGACCCTAAGTGACGGCTCATGGCGAACCGGTTCTTTTTTTAACCCGGGGACTTCCTCACTGATTTTCATATCGCCGGTGGGAGGTCCGTCCAGCTTTTCGATTTTATAACTGAGCCCTGCTTTGGTTTTCCATTCTCCTGAACTTCCGATGGCTTCATCTGGAAAGGGGAAGAAAAGTTGCCCGAGGTGATACATCAGGGATTCTTTTTGACGCTCTATTTGCCCCCGTATGTTTTTCTGCAGGTCCCAATATTTATCTACCCGGGCTAGAACCTCATCGAGACCTGTAAGGTCGATTATTTTCCCTTTTGGGCTAATGGTTACCGTTAAAGGCTGATGCAGTATCGCAAGGGTGTTCAGTACACCCGAATTGTTAATCCGGGTTGCTTTTGGGTTGTCGGTATCGAGGTCTGGAATTGCGCCTGCCTGAGGCCTTTCGACGGCCCTGACGAGGCGGCATTCAAACACATTGTCTCCGTTGGCGTTCCTGCCGAGCGAGCGAAAGACGTAGGTATGAAGTTCATCTATTTTGTGGGTGCCTTTGCCGATAACTTGCCTTGTATAAGCAAACTCCCGGCCTTTAGGTACATTCAGTTCCTGGCCAGGCGCAAAAAAGGGCACAGCAATAATTGAGAGGAGCGTTAATATCTTGTACATAGGGTTTATGGTTAGATCATTTGAAGATACGAAGATTCCATCAAAAATATTTATCATTAAGTTAACATCTCTACTGTCAGTTTAAGCGTATCTGCTTATGAAAAACAAAACAGTTATCTATGAAAAACATTTTTTTATCAGTTGTTGCCTTAGTAGCTATGGCATTTACAACTCAGAGTTATGCGCAGAAGAACCCAATGGTAGGCGGTGCCGCTATGTATGCTTCTAAAGACATCGTGGACAATGCGGTAAACTCTAAGGACCACACTACGCTGGTAGCAGCTGTAAAAGCAGCCGGATTGGTTGAAACCCTGAAAGGAAAAGGGCCATTTACCGTATTTGCACCGACAAATGCGGCTTTTGACAAATTGCCTGCCGGTACTGTAGACATGGTGTTGAAACCTGAAAACAAGGCTACACTTACCAAAATCCTGACTTACCATGTGGTAGCGGGTAAAATGGATGCTAAAGCAATTGCCAAAGCTATTAAAGCTGGAGATGGCAAAGCAGAGCTAAGCACTGTGGCCGGAGGAAAACTTTGGGCCTGGATGGAAGGCGATAAGCTGATGCTTAAAGACGAGAAAGGCGGAATGTCGACAGTAACTATTGCTGATGTCATGCAAAAAAACGGGGTGATTCACGTCATCGATACCGTATTGATGCCAAACTAATTGGCTTAAGGAGAGGGAGATTGAAGCTGGTTGCGGTGCTGCAACCGGCTTTTTTTGTCTTATATGTTTGTGTCAGGTTTTGCTTTGTCCGTTTCACCCGCAATACTGGCATTGGCACCAAAAGTTGCTAAACACTATAGTTACAGGGAAATTTTTTGAATCTTAGCTATTTTTTACAAATTGCAACTTTACAACGCATTAAATGAGAACTGACCTGAACGAACTGGCCACCAAGCCACACTATCCTATATTAGACGGCCTTCGCGGTGTTGCAGCGATTATCGTCGTAACCTTTCACCTGGCAGAGCCATTCTCCACTAGTAATTTAGATAAATTCGTTAATCACGGATACCTGGCGGTCGATTTTTTCTTCTTGTTGTCAGGTTTTGTGATGGGTTATGCGTATGATGACAGATGGCATAAGATGACGGTGGGCAGTTTCTTCAAACGCCGGATCATACGTTTGCAACCCATGGTAATTCTGGGGATGACCCTGGGTGCCATCGGCTTCTATTTTACGGATTCTACACTATGGCCGCTCATTCATACCATTCCGCTCTGGAAAATGCTGCTGGTGCTGCTGGTCGGTTATACGATTTTGCCGGTACCGCTATCGCTTGACATACGTGGCTGGCAAGAGATGCACCCCCTGAATAGTGTAGGATGGTCATTGTTTTTTGAATACATCGCCAACATTTTGTATGCGGTCTGGATCAGGAAGTTTTCTAAAACGGCGTTGAGTATTTTAGTGGGTCTTTCTGCGATTGCGCTTGCGCATTTGGCCATTTCAAATGGTGATGTGAGTGGTGGCTGGACATTGAATGTAGAACAGGTACGCATCGGATTGACACGTGTCATGTTCCCTTTCTTTGCCGGTTTACTGCTTTCTCGGATCGCTAAGCCGACCCGAATTAAAAATGCCTTGTTGTGGTGCAGCATTTTGGTAGCTGTTGTACTTTATATGCCGCGCATTGGCGGTGCGGAGCATCTTTGGCTGAATGGCATCTACGATTCTGTTTGCATCATCATTGTTTTCCCGCTGATCGTATACCTTGGCGCCAGTGGCGTAATGCAAAGCGGGGGAGAGAACAGGATTTGTAAGTTCCTGGGTGAGATATCTTATCCGCTTTACCTGGTACATTACCCGATTGTTTATTTTTATGTCGCCTGGATTAGTAATAATAAAGGCATGACGATCGCAGATGCCTGGCCGTATGCTTTGTTGATTTTAATCGGCAGCATTGTTTTGGCTTATGCCGCGCTGAAATGGTACGATGAGCCGGTTAGGAAATGGTTGCGGAAAAGGTTTGGGTGAGGATGCAGCAACCTCGTCTGCTGATAATTTAACAGCTCTTCCATAATTCAGCAAGCGGGATCGCAATAATGCCTTCCTGCATGAGAAACCGGTCATTATTGTGCAAATTTAACACTGTATGTCAAATTTGCACAAAAAATTTTATCTGCAAAATCGATGAACTATATAATCTGCAACATTTTGAGCTATAAAATCATAACAATATTGACACCATTTCATTTATTTTAAAATTTTTTTGGGAGTTTTTGGGATTGCCGGTACATACTTATAAACGGAGTAATATTTTATAAGGATATGAACAATTACAGTACACGGCCAGACCTGCTCAGAATGATACAAAAGTATCAGGATGGAACTGCTACGCAAGCAGAGCAGGAATTTGTGGATCGTTATTATGCTGTTTTTGATCAATTGAATCAGGGTGATGAACTGGATGATGCCGGCAGGCAGCAGATGCAGGATCAAATGGAAGTTTGGCTGCTGAATCATATCAATGTAGTGGGAGGGGAAAGCGTTGAGGAGGGACAACGGCAGGGTGTGCGCAGGTACCGGATTGGTACGTGGGCGGCTGTGGCTGCTGCGGTAGCGACCATTATATTTGGGGTTTGGTTCTTTAACAGCGAGCGGGGGATTCTGAAACAAGTTCAGGATGAGGTGGCAGTGAATGATATAGCGCCGGGACAGAACGGTGCGACGATTACACTTGCTAACGGAGCGGTGATAAAACTGAGCGGAGCGAAGAGTGGGGTGGTAGTAGGGAGTGAGTTGAAATACTCTGATGGTAGTGACGTTCGGTACTCCTCCGGGACTAGCTCTTCAGGTTCGCTGAAGGGCTCACAGAATAGCTCAGGCCCCGTCGGAGTACGCTCTCTTACTCCATCAGAGTTGCAGGGAGCAGAGGTGAAAGCGCAGAACCTGACCGCCGCCACTTCCCGTGGCCAGACTTATCAGTTTGTTTTGCCGGATGGTACGAGGGTTTGGTTGAACGCAGATTCGAAAATTGAGTTTCCATCCAATTTTGTGAATAGTAAGACAAGAAATGTGATACTTGTTGGTGAGGCGTATTTCGAAGTGGCGAAGGATAAGTTACATCCGTTTATTGTCGAGTCGGCAGGCACGAGTGGTAGGAAGGGACAAAGGATAGAGGTATTGGGTACGCACTTTAATGTGAGTACGTATGCAGATGAGCGGGTAGCTACTACGACGCTGCTGGAAGGTAGCATAGCGATTAATAATAAGGTGCTGAAGCCAAACCAGCAGGCCGAGGTGATGGGGCAGGGTGGCATGATCATTTCTGAAGTAGATGCCAGTGAAGCTATTGCCTGGAAGGAAGGATTCTTTAGTTATAAGGGCACGCCGCTGGAGCAAGTGATGCGGCAGGTAGCACGCTGGTATAATGTAACGGTGGTTTATGAAAATGAAGCCGTAAAAACCAGGACGCTGAGCGGTGCGGTATCACGCTACGACAATGTATCGAGAATTTTGAAGACCATAGAAAATACAGACGCTGTGCAGTTTAGAATAGCAGGAAGGACAGTGTATGTTAAATGAGAAATATCATCTCGCGAATAAACCGAACCATAAACAAACTAAACCAAGAAAAAAGATGATCAGACATTTACGACAGCAGTAGGCAGAGGTGCAGGGGAGTGATGAGAAAAAGCCGAATGGTGCTACGAACACCATCCGGCAAAGCTTGAGCCAACCTTTCCCGTGTTCTGATTCGCATCAGGACAGGCCGGGATAAAACAATTGTGGAACTATTTATTGAATCAACTCAAACCGATATAAAAGTATGGAATTTTATACTTCTAACCTAGGTGGGCTACGCCATTGGCTGCCGCCAAAAATAATATTGATTATGAAACTAATCGTAGTCATCTTAACATCCTGCCTGATGCAGGTATCTGCTGCGGGCTTTGCCCAGAAGCTTACCTACAGTAAGCAAGGAGCTACGCTTGGACAAATCTTTACAGAAATCAGGAAACAGACCGGCTATTTTGTAGTGTACGCCGATGATAAAATTGACGCAGAGAGCAAACTGGACGTAAACTTTAAAAACACGGACCTGAAGGATGTTTTGAGTACAATTGGCAAAAGTAAGGGTCTTAACTATACCATTGACGATAAAAACATCAGCTTTAAACCGAAGGAGGCACCCAGTTTTCTGGAGCGGGTTATTGATCGGATTATGGCTATTGATGTGCGTGGGACGGTGGTGGATGAGAAGGGACAGCCGTTGGCAGGGGCGACGGTGAAGGTGAAGGGGGTTAACAATGCTGTTACGACAAATAATCAAGGGGAGTTTTATATAAAAGGAGTGGACGAAGATGCGGTTTTGCAAATTAGTTATATAGGTTATAAGACGCAGGAGATAAAGACGAGTTCTAATGTCGGCGAGGTAAAGATGGAGCTTGGGAATTCCGACCTTGATGAAGTTTCTGTTGTATCTACTGGTTACCAGACTTTACCTAAGGAAAGAACAACAGGGTCTTTTGGAAAGATTGATATTGAACTCATCAATCGCAACGTAGGGCCAGACTTAATCAGCCGTCTGAACGGCTTGGCGCCCAGCTTGTTGATCGACCAACGGCGAACTGGTGAAAACAAATTAAGCATACGCGGCCGTAGTACCATTTTTGCAAATGATCAGCCGTTAATCGTTGTTGATAATTTTCCGTATGATGGTGATTTAAATACCATTAATCCAAATGATATTGAAAATATAACAATATTAAGAGATGCTGCTGCTGCTTCTATTTGGGGGGTAAGGGCTAGTAATGGAGTAATAGTTGTTACCACAAAAAAAGGAAAAAAGAATCGGCTTCCGCAAATTAGTATGAATTCCAATGTAACGATTGGTGACAAGCCCGATCAGTTTTATAGAAGTGCAATGTCCTCTTCCGATTTTATCGAAAACGAAAGATTCCTTTTCAATAACGGATACTATGATTCTGATATAAACGATGTTGTATCTTTTCCGGCATTAACCCCTGCAGTAGAACTTTTAAATAGACAACGCAACGGTGACATCACTGAGGCTGAAGCTAATGCTCTATTTGACGTATTAAAGAAGCAGGATACAAGACGTGAAGTGGATAAATATTTTTTTCAAAAAAGTCTTAGTCAACAATATTCTGTGAATCTAAGTGGGGGATCAGATAAAAATACATACTACTTCACGGCTGGATATGATAAAAATAAATCTAATCAAGTCAATAATGGTAATGATCGTCTCACATTGAACGGTCAGAATACATATACGCCGATAAAGAATTTGGAAATAAGTACGGGTATTGTCTATACGCAAAGCAAAAATGATATTGACAACACTCTTGGGCTATTGAGTAATATAACAAGACCGGTTCCATATGCAAAATTTACAGATGAATCTGGGACGCCAGTTCCAATAACATATAAGTTTAGAAATACATTTATTGAGAGTGCCGAGGCAAACGGGTTTTTAAACTGGGGATTCAATCCAATTAACGAATTGGGTTACACCGAATTTGTCAAAAAGCTCAAAAATTTAAGGTTCAATACTGGATTGACGTATACCATCATAGAAGGGTTGAATGTGGACTTAAAGTATCAATACATGAAACAGGATGGTACAGGGTCTAACTACAGTTCTGTTGACAGTTACTATGCTAGAGACTTGATAAATAAATATAGCAGAAGGGATGGTGCGGGTGTAGTTGATTTAAGAAATATACCATTAGGCGGTATTTTGGTATTGGATAATACAAATCTAACATCGAATAATGGACGAGCGCAGGTTAATTTTAATAAAGAATGGTCGGTCCACGCCGTTTCCGTACTTGGGGGTTTTGAAGCACGTGAAATTGTGGGTGAATCAAACTCTAATTACTTATACGGTTATGATGTTAAACTAGGAACTTCCGCTCCTGTCAACTTTGACAGTGGATTCTTCTTATATCCTATTTTCGCTATCAGCAGAATCCCTGGCGGCGGCTCCCAAGTTTCCGGAACAATGGATCGCTTTCGTTCCTACTTTTTCAATGGTGCTTACACCTTTGACAGCCGTTACGTGTTGTCATTGAGCGGTAGAATAGACCAGTCAAACTTATTCGGTGTCAACACAAATCAAAAATCCAATCCACTTTGGTCTATAGGCGGTAAATGGAATATTGACAAGGAGAAATTTTTTTCAAATGATTGGCTTTCATTATTAAAGTTGAGAGCCACATATGGTTATAATGGAAATATTGATCAATCAACGACCGCGTTTGCTACCGGGAGTTTAAATTTTGGTGGATTCACAGGAAGGAATGCAGTGAAAATTGATAACCCGCCAAATCCTAATTTGACATGGGAAAAATCAGGAATTTTGAATATTGGTCTTGATTTTGGGTTAAAGGATAATAGAATTGAAGGAAGCTTAGATTATTATACCAAAAAGGGGACAAATCTTTTCGGCTACGCACCACTTGATCCTACCACTGGATTTATAACATACAAAGGTAATGTCGCTGATACCAAAGGCCACGGTTTAGACTTACTGGTTAAAACCGTAAATATTAATGCCGATTTCAAATGGTTAACCAGCGTTATGCTGAGCTACACAGTTGATAAAGTTGTAAATTATAAGGTTAAGGAATCCAGTGCTGGTAACTTCATGGGTGGTGCTAACGCAGGATTAGGTGGACTTGTATCACCCGTGGAGGGTCGTCCTTTATTTGGTATTTACAGTAACAAGTGGGCTGGCTTGGATCCGGTGACAGGTTCACCACGTGGATACCTAAATGGAGTCCCGAGCATGGATTACGCGACAATAGGTTCAACCGCGACAGTTGACAGTTTAGTATATAATGGCCGTGCTACTCCACCAGTATTCGGAGCTATTCGAAACACTTTTAACTATAAAGGCCTTTCTTTTTCCCTAAATGTTGTTTACCGTTTTGGCTATTATTTCAGACGGGAGTCGATCAGCTACGAGGCCTTGTATAGTGGAAATATAGGCCACGGTGATTATGCAAACCGCTGGAAAAATCCTGGTGATGAAAAGCACACCGATGTTCCTTCGCGCGTGTTTCCCAATAATCAGCAGCGAGATACATTTTATAATCTTTCCGAAGTGCTCGTAGATAAAGCGGACAATATTAGATTGCAGGATCTCCAAGTGAGCTATGATTTCGGTCAAATAAAACTTGGCAAAGGATCTATTCGAGCAGTACAGGTCTATTCATATATAAATAACGCAGGAATGATCTGGACTGCAACTAAATCCAATGTAGATCCGGATTTTCCGGCCATTAAATTGCCGCGTACGTATGCTTTTGGTGTTAGACTTACATTGTAAATCTTAAATTTTAATTATTATGAAAAATAAATATATAATCATAGCCCTTCTGTTATCGCTATGTTCTTGCAAAAAGGAATGGTTAGATGTCAAACGAGATAAATCATTAGTTGTTCCTTCTACGTTGCAAGACTTGCAACTTATGTTCAATTACGAAGATTTAACAGCATTCAATCACATTGGTTTAGCGCAATATTTTTCAGACGACTTTTACATGCCGAATGAGGTATTAAGTTCGGTAAGCCAAATAGAGAGGGATGCCTATGTGTGGAAAGATGAAATGTTTCAATACAGGACAGCGATGGCTGAATGGAACGGCTCGTACGCTCAGATTTTTACTGCAAATCTTATACTAGAAACACTGGAAACAATTGAAAGGACAAGCACAAATAAAAATGAATGGGATAACGTTAAGGGTGCAGCTTTGAGTTTACGCTCAAGGGCATTTTTTAACTTAGCTCAATGCTTTGCTCCTGTATACTCTTCAGCAAACGCTACAAGTTTAGCAATACCATTGAAAGTCAAATCTGATATATTGGCTCCCGTCAAAAGAGCAACGGTAAAAGAGACTTACAATCAGATTGTTAATGATTTAAAAACGTCTGTAGAACTACTGCCAAATGTACCAAAATATAAGGTTGATGCATCTAAGGCTTCATCATATGGACAATTAGCAAGAATTTACCTGGTTATGGGTGATTATGATAAGGCATTAATAAACGCCAATTTATGTCTTGGTATTTCGAATGAACTTATTGACTACAACACTGTAGATTTGTCGAACCCC
>DATFQH010000389.1:0-2798 GCA_035264385.1 Pedobacter sp. | reverse complement strand
CTCATCATCGCCCGGCACATATTTTTGCATAATGCCATCGATGGTGGTACTGGTTCTGTATATGATACCATCCTTTGGTGAATAATCCTGCACATTGCCATAGCTAAGCCGCATCGTAGAATTGGCGTCAGGATACATAATCTTACCACTATTTTTCTCGAGGATTGCCTTCAGGTAAAGATGGTCCAGTTCCGCTTTTTTATTCTCAAAATCTGCTACTACCGAACCAAAATTCGTTTTGATGTATTCCGCAGGAATCAGATTCAGCGCATACTGATAACCCTGATCACCGTTTATAGCATCAGTGGAAGGATTTGATGCAATAAATGCCTTCAACTTCTCTGGCTTAATGAAATTGCTCTTCTCCCACAAATCGTTAGCAAATTTCTCAAATGTAGCTTCAGGAGTATCAGACCAGTATTTCTCTGCAATATCAGAAAAGAACTTAGGCTGCGACTTTACCGGAACATCCTTATAAAAAGAAGTCAGAATCTGCGCAAAGATCTTTTTATCGGCAGTTTCATTATAAGTCTCAGTGTAGGCCGCTACTGCATTGTTCAATTTATCTTTGATCTGCTTATAACCCGCCTCATCATATTTACTTACTGTCAGATTGATCAGCGTTTTTCCAATACCAGAAGCATTGGCTGCCCATGCCGAAGCGAGAAAGCCTTCGTTGATATAGGTACGCTGCACCGCAATTGGATCAATATTTTTATAAATCTGATCGTACTGTTCCATCAATCCAGCAAACTCTGTTTTTTGAGCTGCCCATTCTGTAAAGGTCTTTTCATCCGTTCTTTTGGCATCAGAGACCTTTAATCTTTTCAGCTGCTCAGTCTGCCCGATGAAATACTTCCAGTAGTTGGCGATCTGCGCATACTTTGATGAGAGCTTTAAACGCGTATCCACGCTCTTGTCCATCTCTATCTTCCACGCTTTCAAACGAATATCACGCAGCTTAACAATCGTCGGGCTCACTTTTTCAGTTGCCAGATCTACACCATAAGATGTCAGATACCTGTCTGTACGGCCGGGATACCCATAAACAATAGAAAAATCGCCATTCTTTACTCCCTTCAGCGATACCGGAAGAAACTTCTTCGGCGTGTAAGGGACATTTTCTACAGCGTAAGCCGCAGCGGTGTTGCCTTTTGCAGCATATACCCTGAACACAGAGAAATCACCTGTTTGACGGGGCCACTCCCAATTGTCGGTATCTCCACCAAATTTACCAATATTTTGCGGCGGCGCTCCAACCAGTCTTACATCATCAAACCGCTCATAAACAAAAAGAATGAACTGGTTGGATTTATAAAAATCCTTAACATTAGCTTCTATTGCAGGCCCGGTAACAGCGGTTTTAGCAATTGCTGCAAACACTTCCGCAAGCTTAGCATCTTTTTCTGCACCATGCAATCCCTTTACAGCCTCGTTAACTTTAACGGTCACATCTTCCATTCTCTGAAGAAAGCGGACAAATAAACCATTGATCGGTTTCTCTTCGCCATAATTTTTTGCATAGAAACCATTGTCTAGTATATTATGCTCAGCAGTTGAGTTAGAAGCTATTGCATCATATCCGCAATGGTGATTGGTAAAGATCAGTCCCTTATCCGACACAATCTCGCCGGTACAAAACCCACCAAAATGAACAATCGCGTCTTTCAGGCTAGAGCCATTCGCATTGTACAAATCCTTCTCGGTTAGCTTAAAGCCCTGTTTTTTCATTTGCTCATAGTTTTTGCCTATCAGCATGGGAATCCACATCCCTTCATCTGCCTTAGCTGTATTACCAAGGGAAAATACCATAGCGCACAGCAGCAGATAAATAGTCTTCTTCATGATTTAATAATTAGTTCGTAATGCAGCGAAGTTAAGGAATAAAAATGTAACCTGCCGAATACGTCATGGCGGTTCCGCTGATCAAAACCCTGTCGCCAAGATGAGTACACTGCAGCTTCCCTAACCTGTCTGATAACTGTCTTGCATTCATCTCCTTTTTTCCCAGCTGTTCAGACCAGTATGGGATCAGGGAACAATGCGCCGATCCTGTTACCGGATCTTCAAAAATAGACGCCTGCGGCACAAAGAAACGAGATACAAAATCGGAATCATTTCCCTTAGCGGTAACAATAATACCTCCGGGTGCAGTACTGATCTGGTTAAGCTTTTCCCTGTCGGGTTTCAGATTCAGAATATCCTGCTCAGTTTCATAAACCAGAAAATAGTCTCTCGATTTCAATACCTTAACAGGCTTTATATTTAAAGATTGGGCAATAATCTCCGGCAGTTCAGCTTGATCCGGCTTTCTCGATGGAAAGTTCAGGGTATAAGAATTGTCTTTTGCCTCTACTTCCAATATTCCGCTTTTAGAATTGAACCTGATCCGATCTCCAGTATATCCAAGTTCCGTCTTCAATACATGTGCGGTGGCCAGCGTTGCGTGGCCGCAAAGATCCATTTCATGCTCCGGAGTGAACCATCTGAGGTGGAACCCCTCTCCTTCGGGGATAAAAAAAGCGGTTTCAGGTACCGCATTTTCCTGCGTAATCTTCAACAGCATGTTATCTGGCAGCCAGCTTTGCAGTACCACTACACAGGCCGGGTTACCGCCAAAAAGTTCATCTGTAAAAGCATCAATCTGATAACAAGGTATTTTGTTCATATCACATATTTAAGGTTAAAAAATTCTGGTTTAAGCAGTCAGATCGATTTCAAAAAGACTAAAGGTTCCATTCTTATAATGTTCGGGCAGCCCATCAGTCTCTTGTATGCCAGTAACCCCTTTGTAAGCA
>DATFQH010000388.1:0-11859 GCA_035264385.1 Pedobacter sp. | reverse complement strand
CAGTTAGACGGCAGCTGGGTTACCATATTCTGGACCTTAGAAGCAGCAGTACTTTACTATCTTGGGCGGGCAAAAAACATTGCTATATATCAAAAGTTATCTTTTCCACTTATCTTCATTTCATTTATAAGTCTTATACAGGATTGGACAAACTATTTTGATGCTTATATTGACTATCAGCAGCAGGTCACACCAATATTAAATGTAGGCTTTCTAACATCATGCATTGTTATTGCGGCCTTCGCCTGGATGTTTACCATTAGCAAAAAGAAAGTAGATAACCCTGAAAGATCAGTTCAAATCGACCAGATTCTGAGCTATAGTATTCCGGGGATCCTGGTGTTTGTCATTTACACTGCTATTCTGATTGAAATCTGTAAGCACTTCAATAATCTTTTACTTCAAACCAGAATCAACACATCTCCTAACGCTAAAGAAGCGAATCCAATCTATTTCTACAATAATGACTACGAATTGCTTAAGACTGCGTCGATTTATATGTATTCATTATGCTGTGCTTCGGCACTTTCATTAATTAATCTTAAAAAGATAAAGAACAGCATACTTGCAAATATTACACTGATTCTCAATATGGTACTCTTCATCACCTTCCTCACTCATGGATTGTATAATTTAAGCTTACTCAGAGATTCTTACCTGTTTCCTGGCGAAGGGTACTTCAACAGCGGACTGATCAATATTACAATCAGGTATGTTTCATTGTTGGTTTTTGCCCTGCTTACCACGACACACTATCAGCTAGGCCGTTCCCCTCTTGTAAAACAAAACTATAAAACAGCCTTTGATTACCTGCTTTATATTTCTATTTTATGGATCATTAGCAGTGAACTAATTAATATATTGAATTTGTGCCGTCTGGACGGAAGCTACAAATTAGGCATGAGTATTTTGTGGGGAGTTTATGCGCTGTTTCTCATTATATTGGGTCTGGCTAAAAACAAAAAACACCTGCGAATTGGTGCTATAGCACTTTTCGGAATTACCCTTGTCAAGCTTTTTCTCTACGACATTGCTTACCTGGGTACAATTGCAAAAACCATTGTCTTTGTATCGCTCGGAATTCTTTTACTCATTATTTCCTTCCTCTACAATAAGTATAAACATTTGATTACCGATGAACCTGAAACTGAAAAATAAACTTTTTTTATCTATGACTCTTTGTGCATTTATTGCTCATGCCCAAACAGATCAACACAAATTTAGAAGACCGCTGAGTGATGTAAGAGAGAAATGGCATAAACTACAGATTCCCTCTGATCTTTATAAAAACGGGGTGACCGGATTTGAGGATATCAGAATTCTTGGGATTAAAGAAAAAGACACCATTGAAGTGCCTTATCTTGTCAAGAGCAGAACAGATCAGATCAACAATACTGAGGTCAACTTTAAATTAATAAACCAAAGTGCAAACAACGATGGGTATTATTATACCTTTCAGTCTCCCGGAGGTCTGAATACTATTAACGAGATCGATCTGAAATTCAAACAGGACAATTTTGACTGGACTGCCAGGCTTCAGGGAAGTAACGACAACAAAGAATGGTTCTCTATTTTGAAGGACTATCGTATTCTGTCTATTAAAAACAACAACACAGACTATCAATTCAGTAAATTGAATTTCCCCAATTCAAAGTATGTGTATTTCAGGCTCAATTTAAAAAGTCCGGTACAGCCTCAGTTGATATCTGCAAATATTTCTGAAACAGACACGATCAAAGGAGTCTACCAGGAAATAAAATATAATTCTTACCGTTCCAGAAATGATGCCTCTGCAAAGGAAAGTATTATTGACATAGGTTTTCAAGAACCCTTTCCTGTTTCCTACCTTAAAGTCAATGTGCAAAGTGCATATGATTTTTACCGGTCCATGAAAATTGAATACGTGACAGACAGTTTTTCAACAGATAAGGGAATGCAATATAATTATTCTCCGCTCTACCAGGGGACCATAACATCCCTCCAGAAATCTGTTTTTCAATTTAATAATACAATAACCGCAAGGCTTAGGATAACTATTCAAAACAACAACAATATGCCTTTAGCCATCACTTCAGTTGAAGTTAAAGGAAACATATACGAAATTATAGCCCGGTTCGATAAACCCGGCTACACATATGCCTTATATTATGGAAGCAAATCAGCTTATGCACCCGACTATGAGATCAAAAATTTTGAGGATCAGATACCTGCACAATTAAAACCCATAAAAATAGGTATGGAAGAAAATAACCCTTCATATGCACTAAAAATAAGCAGACCATTATTTGAAAATAAGGCGTGGCTTTGGTTGCTGATGGCTGCGATTATTGCACTTCTGGGTTGGTTCTCTTTCAAAATGGTAAAGGCCTAGCGCTTTGCGGCCATCAAGTTTTCACGAGACCTGTCAACAAAATCGTACTATAAATTGTTATCATTTAAAACCTTACTAAAGATGATCAACTTGATTATAAAAGTTCTATTAATGGGTCTGGCTGTCTTTATAGCGGCGAAATTAGTCCCCGGCGTACGTGTTGATGGTTATGGTACGTCAATTCTCGCCGCAATTCTGATTGCGCTGGCTAATGCAACCGTGGGCTTTATTTTAAGGATCCTTACTTTTCCGATCAATTTTTTTACACTTGGACTGGTCTCTTTCATCATCACTGTACTGATGATTCTGATGGTCGACAGCTGGATGGAAGGGTTTAGTACCAACGATTTTCTGACCGCAGCTATCTTTGCAATTGTCATCGCCATCATCAACTCACTTTACAGCGTGTTTGCTGGCTCTGGAAAGGATTAACTTAAGAAGATTTTGTAGCGTTAAACTCCCGGCTAATTCATGGCGTGATGCTGTAACGGATGAAACCCTCTTTTAAAATTGAGTTTCTTTAAGTTTACTTTTTCTACCTCTCCGCTACCTTCGGTAAGTCTTATAAACTGATTTGGTTCAATATTTTTGAAAGTTTCAATCTTTCCGCTGCCATGCCATTTTATCTCAATCTCATTGATCAGGGTAGCAACTCCGATACCTATTTCTCTTCTGAATGGAGATGACCCGAAACTTCCTCCTGAATTCACATCCCTATAGATATATCTTGTCCTGTCCCCTTCAGTAACCGATAGCTTAACTCTTGAACCAATAGCGGCCTTGTTGGACGTTGTACCTATCAAACTGATATTGATCCAGTTATTATTATTCTGTCCTGGATTAAGAAAAAATGAGCTCGGATAAGCATCCCCCGGATATGCGCCTCCCATGTCTATATAAATATCCTGATCACCGTCGTTGTCCATATCTGCAAAAGCTACACCATGGCCCTTCTGCAGACTTCCGACACGTGCAGATGAGGTAACATCGGAAAATCCTTTGCCTCCCAAATTTCTAAACATTTTATTGGGCACCAGAGACTCAAAGTTCGGATTGCCCGTCCCAAGGAACATATCCAGCCATCCATCGTTATCAATATCACCAAAGTTTGATCCCATGGCGAATACTGATCTGTAGAGGCCTGTTTCTTTGGTCACATTAGTAAAGGTTCCGTCGCCGTTGTTGTGGTATAAAACCGGCTCACCTTTAGAGCCCGTTGACATATTTTCCCGCTCAAGTCCCGCATAATAGGCGAGTGTTTTGTTAAAAGAATAATCACAAGCCAAAATATCCAGCCAGCCATCGTTATCGTAGTCCCAAAACCATGTTGGAAAACTGCTGTTCTGCTCTCTATGCAGCCCTGCCTTTTCTGTTACATCTTCAAATACAGGGTGATCTCCGGCAACACCTTTATTTCTGAAAAGCAACCTTTTACCATCCATGCAGGACAAGAACAGATCCTTCCAGCCGTCATTGTCGAAATCGCCTGAAGTAACGCCCTTAACAAATGCGCTAAGATCTATTTTTGCACCTTCAGCCACACTGGTAAACGTACCATCCTTATTATTCATATACAGTTCGCAGGGATGATATAACCCGGCTTTCATTGAGCTTTCATTTCCAATAAAAAGATCTACCCAACCGTCATTATTAAAGTCATTCCAGGTAGCGGCCTGTGTCGGATGAGCGGAAAGAAGACCACTTTGAATGGTAACCTCTGTGAATGTGCCGTCACCGTTATTTCTTAACAAGGAGTTATGGTGGCTCCCAAAAACTGCCTTCCAGGCACCTCTAAGCACAAGAACGTCCTTGTAACCATCATTATTATAATCAGTTTGTGTTATGTTCAGCCCACCTGTAATGACGGCAAGACCAGATTTTTGTGAAATGTCAGAGAAAGTACCGTCGGCATTATTTTTGAAAAAATGCATCGCTTCATCCAATCCCCAGCCAGAGGTTATCAGATCGAGGTAACCGTCATTGTCGAAATCTTCCACAATGACGCCGCCAGCCTGATTATTGACGTCTATCTTCAACCCTGCAGCAACATCTTCGAAAGGAATCACTTTATCCGTCTGAGGATAAGAGTCTTGCAACAGGTATTTTTTTGGTACCTGACCGGGATATTTACCCAATGTCATATAAGCTATATTCATTAGCCATTTGGATTCAATATCAGAAGGGTTCCTTGCGAGGATCTCTTCATAAAGTGCGATCGCTTTCGAAGATCCAGTAGGGTCCTTATGCAATCCTCCACCCTGTATTGGAAAAATACAGGATTCCCCCGTATGATTGGTAAGACAATTATTCACCTCACCCATCCTCAAATAAGCAAAGGCAAGCTCAAGTGATAATCTATCTTTATCAAAAGCAGTATTTTTTACACTAGGGTCTGCCCTGATCTGCGTAAGTAGTTCAATAGTTTTTTCTACCTCACCCATTTGCATGAAAACCTTTGCTCTTTGGTAGTTGATCCGGAGCACTGTATAGGCATCCGCCTGCCGGGCCATTGAATCCAAGAAATGCATCCTTGCTTTTGGATTAAAAATATTATCGAAATTTCCATTATCTGTTTCTTCCGCTTTAATGACTTCCCGCATGCGTTTTATCGCTTGCTGATCCGCATCCGGCTTACATTTAACCAGTAACAAACTTGTTAGGGCGAATAAAATGAGCCTTTTAAAAGCCAGCAACGTATGGAAATAAGAGCACTTTTCTGTTTTAATAGCTGGGAGCATCAATAATTAGATTAAATCTTAGTTAAGTCTTGAAAGATAGTAATTTTCACTAAGTTCTTAACGCTAAATACAAGTAACTTTGTATGTCTCTTTCTATTAAAACCTTTCACAAACAAATCAGGTTATATGAATATGAATGCATCAGTAAAAAAAATTGTAATCATCGGCGGGGGATTCGCCGGACTCAACCTGGCAAAGAAATTAGCAAATCATGATCTATACCAGGTTACATTGGTAGACAGAAACAATTACCATTTCTTTCCGCCTCTGCTCTACCAGGTGTCCACTGCGTTTATTGAGGCATCAAATATCAGTTATCCTTTTCGCAGGATGTTTCAGCATAAAAGAAATCTAAGTTTTTATATGGGTACGCTGCTTAAAATCAACCCTGAATCGAACACAGTAGAAACTGAAAATGGCTTGTTGACCTACGATTACCTGGTGCTGGCCATGGGTACTGAAACGAATTATTTTGGTCTTGAAAACATCAGGCAAAAGGCCCTGCCAATGAAAACAATTGATGATGCGCTCCACCTGCGGAACCATGTCCTTTTAAAACTGGAAGAGTCGGCCCGCTCAACCGATGCTAAGGACAAGGAAAGGCTGGGCAATGTGGTTATTGCCGGTGGAGGACCAACAGGAGTTGAAATCGCTGGTATGCTCGCTGAAATGGGAACGAATATTATAACGAAAGATTACCCCACTGCAAAGAGTATAACCGGAAGGATATCTTTAGTCGACGCAGGGGACAGTCTGCTCGGCCCAATGAGTAAAAAATCTCAGGAAGAATCTTACAGGGTTTTAAAAAAACTGGGCGTCAATATCTATTTGAATACGCTTGTTAAAGACTACATAGATGACAAGGTTATATTAGGCAACGGCGAGAGCATCAATACAGCGACTTTAATTTGGGCATCCGGGGTCATTGCAAGAGAGGTCCCAGGACTTTCTGCAGAGCTCCTTGGAAGAGGAAGGAGAATTGTAGTGGATGAATACAACGGCGTAAAAGGTTTTGATCATATATTTTCAATAGGCGATCAATGCGTTCAGCAAACTGACACCAAGTTTCCCAACGGACATCCTCAACTGGCGCAGGTTGCTATTCAGCAAGGACAACTGCTTGCAAAGAACCTATTAAATAAGGCCAATGGAAAGTCGATGCAGCCATTTGAATATCACGATAAAGGGAGCATGGCGATAATTGCAAAGTATAAAGCAGTCGTAGATTTGCCCAAGGGATTTTTCAAAGGCTTCTTTGCCTGGATTGTATGGCTGTTTATTCACATCATTCCAATTGCAGGTTTTAGAAACAAAGGTAAACTGGCATTCAACTGGTTTTGGAGTTTCGTCACTAACGACCCAACATTAAGACTGATCATACGACCTGAAAAACGCAATAAGACCTAAATCCTGTTCAATGGCCCCAGGTCTCGATCCGGCCTTGTCACGCTTTACAATCGGGGCGACAAGACCATCGGTTCAAAAGCAACTTTACAAGCAAAAACCCATCAGCCAGCTTACTTTTTAGGTACCAATTTAAATAAAGAACCCGGCCCTTCCGCAACTGCATAAATGAAGCCGTCCGGGCTTTCTGCAACATATCTGAATCTGCCTTTTCCCTGAAACATTCTGTCTTCAGATTTATACTCAGTACCATCTAAAACAACTCTGTTTAAATGGGTGAATGCAAGTGCACCGACCAGCAAATTACCTTTCCATTCCGGATATTTGTTGCTGGTTACTATTGTCATCCCGCATGGCCCTATAGAAGGAACCCAATAATGCTTGGGATTTTCAACACCAGGCAGTTCTTTATTCGGGGTAAGCACAGTTCCATCATAATTTATTCCATAAGACGCTTTTGGCCACCCGTAATTCTTACCTTTTTCTATCAAATTCAATTCGTCTCCCCCCTTTGGTCCGTGCTCTACTTCCCATATGCGGTTTGTAGTGGCATCATATACCATACCCTGTGGATTTCTGTGTCCGTAAGTCCAGATGGAACCATGAGCCCCTGTCTGAGCGGTAAACGGATTATCTTTTGGGATACGACCGTCATCAAAAATACGGTGAACTTTACCATGGTCGTTATCCAGTTCCAGCACTTTCGGTTGAGTACCTCTTTCGCCCACACTTACAAAAAGGTAGTTATCCTTATCAAAAACCACCCTGCTGCCAAAGTGAAAATCAGCATTCAATGCCGGTTTCGCTTCAAATATATCCTGTTTATCTGTTACCTGATTGCCTTTTAATTTGAACCGGACAACTGCGGTCGAAGCCAGGTCTCCGACAGGCTTTGAAAACGTAATATAGATCCAGCCGTTCTTTTTATAGTCGGGATGCAGCTTGATGTCCATCAGACCACCCTGGCCCTTATTGACGACCGCAGGTACACCGGCCAGCTTCAATCCCGTAAATTTATCATTCTTGAATACCAATATTTCCCCTGAACGTTCTGTGACCAGCATACGCCCATCGGGAAGCCAGGCCATTCCCCATGGATTTTTCAGTCCATCATATAATCTTTCAAGATTAACATTAGATTCCTGTTGATCTGATTCCTGCGCCAGCGTTGAAAGGCTGATAAATCCTGATAAGATGGTTAATAGTAGATATTTTCTTTTCATCATGATGTTTGGCAAATTAGTTTTCGTCTGCAATACAAAAATGCAATCTATTATGCGTCTTTTGTAACGAAACTTCAATATACTCATAAATTTTACAAACATCACTGATACTGCTTAATGCCGTTTCCCGGCACCATGTGCTACAAAGAAAAGCTAAGTTTAACCTGCAGATTATGAGCGGGTATTTTTTCTTTACCGTAACTTAACCCGGAAACATCGCCAGCTTCATAATTACTTTTCACTTTTCCTGAAATGTAATCAATGGAAAGTCCTATTGCCTTTCTGCGAACGGTAATTCCAAAATTTGCAGCAATACCAAAGGCAAGCCGGTTCTTTATGGCTTCCGAATCATAGTCATCCTCTTCTACCTGACTATTCATAAAGGAGAAATATCTTCCGGTTTCATCCTGATCCTCTTCGAAATAGCTTATATCGAAAAATCTTAATGTCGGTGCAATCTGTAATCGAACATCTACCACCAATGCTTCAATCGGATTAATAGACAATATAGGGCCTACCTTTGATGAAATTGCAGCCGCAGTTCCTGAGCCATCTACATAGAAATCCGGAACTCCTGCTGCTTCACCATATTTTTCCCATTGATCCATTTTATTGTAGTTTAGGGAAAGGTAAGTCCAGTCCAAACCATAATTGACTAACCTCTGCTCTTCGGCGTCTTTAAAATAAAAAATGCGGCCAAATTCGAGTACATAGCCCGTGCCTGCACCGTAATTTCCGTCAAAAACATTTTGTTTAGGAGACAAGCTATTATCGAGATCTGACCCCAGTTTATTGATACCGAGCCTGGTATATCCTGAACGGAAGACTGATCGTTCCTGAGCATTTAAATGAAAACAGCCTGCGCATAATAACGCAAGCAGCAAAAGTTTATTTCTGATCATGAGATTAATTTAGATGTACAAACTTATCCATGCAGGCTATAAATGCCAATACCTAGAAGTGGGTATTTTCAATATTTGACTACCTAAGTATATTTCATGGTCGTCAAATATATTACTGATCAATCAAACCCCAGGTTTCAAACCATAAAAATCAATAAGTTGTCTGGCAGACTTGACCATTTCTTTATCGGTTAAAGGCCGATCATAAATTAAAAACCTGGCCATTTCTCCAACGAAAGATTCCCTGCCGGGATGTTCAATTGCATCTCTCTCCTGCCCTATTGCCATTCGTGAAGAGTTCGCTTTAATATTTACAGGAAACGGATGAGTGGCTATCGGAGCAGCTCCATCATTGAGATACAGAGAAAGCATTACTGTATCCGTTCCCTTACCCATACGTCCCATAATCAGGTGGTAGCGATCCTGACTCAGGATCTTATTGGAGTTTACATAAGGATTGTTGTTGTCCCACCTTCCGAAGGTAATCGCGTTTCTACTACTCATCCAAAAGCTGTTGTCGTCTGCGAAACCACCCCAAAAACCTTCATTGTTAGGCTGATTTCTTAAATTTCCAAAGAAGCAATTTACATCTTTTAGCTCACCAGGCTGTTTACCAGGCTTTAAAATACAAAACCAGGTGTATCCACCACCTGTTATAAGATGATCAAATGCATCTTCGTCCATGTTCAGCAACTCCTGCTGTTTAAATGCCAGCGTATTGTGACCTCTCAATTCTGCAACATTTTTTTTCAGACGGGGCCTGCCCGAGCCGGCATCCTTGCGGCCCTCATCACGTCTTGAAAAATCTTTAACGGCAAAGGAAATCACTTGATTCTGCCATTTTTCCACAAGATCGCCTTCGCTAACCATTACACCCTTGTCCGGATTCAGATCAACAATAAGATTCTTTTGAGTAATTTTCTGCGCCTGTAGCACAGAAAATTGCAGACAACATAACAGCAAACATAAATATAGTTTCATAGTTTCATTTGTTAATCACACTTATATACAAACGCCCTGCCTTCATCCATTAAAACGATCCTTCCCTGTGCATCTTTTTTATATTTGCGCATCAGTATGTTGCCCTTTCGATCATTGAAACTCTTCAAGAGATTTTTACCGGATTTCCCGAAATACCCAGCTTCAGACAAATAGAATACATAAATATCAGAAAAAAAGCCAGCCCCAAACAAAGGTGAGTTCCAACCCATGAGGTCCTGCTGAGGTTCATCAAAATATTCAAACTTTCTTGTTGTTACAGTTCTTCCCTCAGTTTCGGACACCTCTGTCACATTACCTCCTTCGTATTTAAAATCCAATGTGCTGTAGCCTGTAACCGTACCATTATTATCGATCGGAAACTTACAGAAAATCAAATATCCCTCAGAATTATAGCCAAATTCATAGTTCGCCGTGGTTCTGACTATCCGCTTCTGATCATCCAGAAAAAAGGTGGTACTGATATCTGTGCCTAAAATATTAGTACCCTTCATCTGGATCCTGGATTCCAGATAATCATAGGTGACCTGACTGGTAAGTTCATGCACAACCTTAGTCACCCTTCCCCTGGAATCATAGAATAAAGAATCACCCGGGCCGTTTTTATCGTTACCATATGCAATCAGGACTTCTGCCACATCATAACAGGTTTCCTTTTGCGGTTCTTCCTTTCGCTTGTCCGCAGCACAGGAAGCAAGAAGAAATAAAACAGGAAGAAAAATGATCTTTAAGGCTTTCATATTTTAAAATAAAATTAAATATAAGATACAAGTTACATTTAAAGTTTATTTAAACATCTTTTAATTACAACTAAGAAAAATCAACCCATTCATATTTTTACTTGATTTCTGCCTAAATAATCCTATTTTTAAGTTTTGCTTAACACCAAATAAGAACCTATAAACAGAACCATAATGAAAAACCTCAGGGGAATCATATGCTTAGTGATCGCATGTACATTGCTAACCGGTCCTTTCTTTGCTTCGGCACAATCATCAAAAAAACCACTCGTAGTATTTGTGACCGGAGATCATGAATACAGCAGTGAAGCCACTATGCCACTTATTGCTGCCGAACTGGAAAAAAATTACGGCATGCGTACGATCGTATTAAAATCTTCACCAGACCACAATTCAGAAGAGAATATTCCAGGTCTGGAGGCACTGAAAGACGCTGATCTTGCAGTATTTTTCTTACGCTGGAGACGTTTACCTGAAGATCAACTGAAATACATTGATAACTACCTGAAGTCGGGAAAGCCGGTAATGGGTTTCAGAACCACCACACACGCATTCAATTTCCCCGCAGGTCATCCTTCAGAAAAGTGGAATGCCTTTGGTGAGTTTGCGCTTGGAGCGCCTCCGGGATGGGGCAAATCCGGACATACACACTACGGACATAATTCTACTACGGATGTCTCTGTGATAGCTGCACAGGCTAAACACCCGATATTGACTGGGATTCCACAGCAGTTTCACGCAATATCCTGGCTTTACCATGTAATCCCTGATTATCCTTCAAAAGGCTCAACCTGGTTATTGATGGGTAAATCTGTAAATCCTGACAAACCGGCCAAAGACAATCCCGTAGCCTGGACCTGGAAAACCGCTGCCGGTGGCAGAACTTTCATGACTACACTTGGCCATCCTCAGGACTTCAAGGAGGAAGGGTTGCAGCACCTGGTCATTAATGCGGTTCACTGGACCCTAAGTTTGCCCGTTCCAAAGAAATGGGCCGGTAAGATAGACATGGACGTTCCTTACAGAGAGCCATGATGGCTATTTAACATTTGAAACACTCAAAAACCAAATATAAATATGGAGCTTTCAATACACAACTGGATGCGGGCCGAGACGATAGAAACGACCATCCGCAGGGTTTCCAGTCTGGGTTACACTAAACTGGAAATTGCGGGGAGTCCTGAACACTATGACACCAATCAGGTTAGAAAACTATTAAAAGAGTACAATTTATCCTGCTGGGGATCTGTTACCCTGATGCTGGAGGATCGTAATCTGCTGGCCAGAGATGAGGCCCAGCGGGCAAAATCTGTGCAATATGTAAAAGACGTAGTCAGAATGGTCAAAGAATTGGACGGCCACATGGTGTCGGTAGTACCGGGTACCGTTGGTAAAATAGTTCCTGATGGCCGACCTGATGAAGAATGGGAATGGGCAGTGAGTTCCATGAAGGAAGTATATGAATATGCAGAAGCATCCGGC